>CAZIBA010000023.1:0-10956 GCA_964536795.1 uncultured Planctomycetota bacterium
CGACGTTCGTCCTATCGTTAGCGCTGACCGCCGCTACGTCCAGATGGACCTGCGGCCCTCACGCTCCGAACTCATCAGCGTCACCAGCTTCAACGTGGGGTACGTGGTCCTGCCGGGTGGTGGCATTCAGCAGTTGACCATCCAGCAGCCCGTGCTGGAAACCACCGAGCTCCGCACCACGGTGAGCGTTCCTGACGGCGGCACCCTGCTGGTCGGCGGGTTGAAGTTCAGCTTCGAGCAGGAGCGGGAGTTCGGCGTCCCCATACTGAGCCAGATACCCATCATCAACCGGCTCATCACCAGGACCTCAGCCGTCCGCGAGAAGGACAACCTGCTCATCCTGGTGACCCCGCGCATCATCATCCAGGAGGAGTTAGAGGCCGAGATGGAATAGCGCGGCAGGTGCCGTCGCTCGCCGAGCCTGGCGGCTCGCCGCTGGCGGGTCACTGGCTGGAATGGTGACAGACTGACCAACGACTGTGACCCGCTTGCGGGTCACAGTCCTTTTCGGGGCAGTTCCGGTACTGGTGGGGCCGGGACAGGGGAGGCGCTATGTCCGTGGGTGAGGACGGCGGGTCGGGTCGGCTGATGGACGTCCTGCCCTGGGCCGCCGTCGTGGTCCTGACCGGTCCCGGCCGCCTGTTGGCCGCGTCCGGGGAGGAGGGCGCCGGCGGGACGATTCGCTTCTGGGACCTGATTACCACCGGGAAGCTCACCGGACTGGTCATCATCGCCCTCAGCTTCGTGGCCTTCGCCCTCATCGTCTACTACTTCCTCACCATCCGCAAGGCCGTTCTCCTGCCCAACGACCTGGTGCTCGCCGTCCACACCTCGCTTCGCGAGGGGCGCCTGGAGGAAGCCGTCGAGAGGTGCCGGGACGAGGGCTCGCTCATCGGCCAGGTGCTCTCGGCCGGCCTGCGGGAGCGCCGGGAACCCGGGGCCCGCATCCGTCAGGCCATGGAGGACGCCGGTGACGACGAGGTGCTCAAGCTCCAAAGGCGCATCAGTTACCTCTCCCTCATCGGGACCATCGCGCCGATGTTGGGCCTCTACGGTACCGTCGTCGGTATGATCCGGTCCTTCGACGTCATCGCCCGGCAGGCCGGGGTCCCCAAGCCCAGTGAGCTGGCCGAGGGCATCAGTCAGGCACTGGTGACCACCTGGCTGGGGCTCTTCGTGGCCATCCCGGCCATGTTCTTCTACGGCATCTTCCTCAACCGCGTCGCCGGCGTGGCCCTGGAGGCCGGGGAGCTGGCCCAGGAGCTGATGGCACCCCTCACCCGGGTCAGCCCCGCGCCGGAACCCTCCACCCCCGGGGGGAAGCGCCCATGAGGGCCCGCGCCCGGCTGCTGGCCCACGCCGTCACCTTCGATATGACCCCCATGATCGACGTCGTCTTCCTTCTCCTCATCTTCTTCATGATGGCCTCCCAACTCACCAGCCTGCAGAGCGCCGGTGAGGTGACCCTCCCCCAGGCCCACGAGGCCCGCCTGCCAGCCCGGGTGGACCGCTACCGTCTCACCGTCACCATCCTGCCCTCGGGAGCATACGTGGTGGCCGGCGACAACCTGTCCCTCACCGAGCTGCGCTCCGTGCTCCGTCAGGAGGCCGAAGCTGCCCGCGCGGCCAGCCGACCGCCCCCCTCGGTGCACGTCCGCGCCGACCAGGGCGCACCCTACCGCAGCCTGCGCCTGGTCATGCGTGAGTGCGTGACCCTGGGCATTCGCCGGCTGAGCTTTGCCGCTCAGCCCCCGCCGGGGGAGACCCTGGAGCTGGAGGAGGGGTGACCGTGGCTCGTCGGCGGGTGCTTCGTCTCGACCAGCGGCCCAGGCTGATGATGGCCCCTATGATCGACGTCGTCTTCCTGCTCCTCATCTTTTTCATGTTCACCCAGTTGACCGTGGTGGCCGGCCAGCTCGACGCCCGCCTGCCGGCCAGCCCCGGTCTCTTCCCCGCCCACCAGGTGGAGCCCGAGGAGTTCGCCCGTCTCCTCCGCGTCGAGGTCCGCCGACGGGGACGGTTCGACGAG
Source organism: uncultured Planctomycetota bacterium (assembly GCA_964536795.1). Taxonomy (GTDB): domain Bacteria; phylum Planctomycetota; class DG-23; order CBDVDV01; family CBDVDV01; genus CAZIBA01. The sequence continues at coordinate 2,030 of CAZIBA010000023.1, forward strand.
GTCCGGGTGAACGGCGAGCTGGCCCTCGACCTGGAGGCCCTCCACCGGCGCTTGCTCTTCCTCCGCAGCGAGGTGGCCAAACCCATCGTCCTCATCGACGCCGACGACCCCGTGCCCGTGGGCCTGGTGGTGGGTGTGTTCGACACCTGTCGGCGGGCCGGCTTCGCCGACGTGAACTTCACTCCCCCTGGTGAGGTGCAGCCATGAGGCCAGGCAGGTCCATCGGTCCCGCTGCGCTCCTCTCGCTGCTGCTCCTGGCCGGGGGGGCGCTGGCGCTGGGGTCGCCTCCGGCCCGTGTGGTCAAGCTCAAAGGCATCGAGTTCGACCTCCAGGCCAAGCGGGTGACTATGGAAGGACGTATCTCCCTGGCCTCCGGGCTGGTGGAGCTGCTGGCCTGTGTCCGTGGGACCAAGGACTACGAAAGCGTGGTGGCCCTGGACTGTCAGCCCTACGACCTGCACCTGGGGCTGCTGGCCCTGGGTCTCAAGCCGGGTCAGCCGGTCAACCGACAGGAGGCCGGTGAACTCCCCCAGGGGCCGCCGGTCACGGTCCGCGTCGAGTGGAAGGACGGGGAGGGGAAGACGGTCAGCCGACGGGCCGAAGAGCTCATCCTCAACATCAAGACCAAGCAGCCCATGGAGGAGACCGACTGGGTCTTCGTCGGCTCCCGCTTCGTCAGGGACGAGGACCGGGGCAAGGAGGTCTACGCCGCGGCCCTCACCGGCGCCGTCATCACCACCTATCACGACCCCACCACGGTGTTGGACAACCCGCACGCCACGGGTGGCGACGACACCCTGTTCGTCGTCAACCAGAAGCTGGTCCCCCCGGCCGGCACCCCGGTGCGGGTCGTCGTGGAGCCGAAAAAGAGCACCGATGCCCCCCCAGAGCCTTGAGCCTACCCCCCTGGACCGGCGAGACCTGCTGGCCTCGGTCCTGATTGCCCTCGTGGCCCTGCTCGTCTTCGCCAACACCCTGTCCCACCGGTTCACTAACTACGACGACCCCTGGCAGATAACCGAGAACCCCCACGTCCAGGGCCTCACCTGGTCCAATCTGAAGCACGTCCTCGGCCAACCCATCCACAGCATCTGGCTGCCCACCAAGACCCTCTCCTACGCGCTCGACCACTCCCTCTGGGGCATGAACCCCCTTGGCTTCCACGCCACCAACGTCATCCTGCACGGGCTGGCCTCTCTCCTCCTCTACGTGCTGGCCCGGCGGCTGCTCCCTGAGCGGCTCTGGGCAGCGGTGGCGGGGCTGCTCTTCGCCCTCCACCCGGTGCACGTGGAGGCCGTGGCCTGGCTCAGCGCCCGCAAGGACCCACTCAGCACGGTCCTCGCCCTGACCAGTGTGCTGGCCTTTCTGCGTTGGCGTGGGGGCTATCGACGGGCCTGGTTCTGGTACGCGGCTTCGCTGCTGGCCTTCCTGCTGGCCTCCCGGGCCAAGCCCACGGTGCACGTGCTGCCCCTCCTTCTCCTCTGCTTGGTCGCAGTCGTTCCGGGGGGCCGGGCCTCGTCGCGCCGGTTCGGTCTGCGGAGCTGGTGGTGGCTGCGGGGCACGGTGCCCTTCTTCGCCCTGGCCGCTTTGATGACCTTTATCGACTGGGGGCTGGCGACGAGCTTCGGCTACGCCGAAGCCCAGCCGACCGAAGAGCCCGCCCGCAGACTGGCTCTGGTGTGCCTGGCCTACCTCCGCTACGCGGGGCTGCTGCTCTTTCCCGTCAAGCTCTCGCCCCAGTACCGGTTGGCAAGGCCCGAGGGGTTCAGCGAACCACTGGCACTCGCTGGAGCGGCCTTGCTCGTCGTGAGCGCGGGCTTGGCGGCCTGGTGGTTGGTGAGAAGGCGAGCTGCCGGTGCAGCTCTGGGCTGGTACGTGGTTGCGGTTCTTCCCGTGTGTGGGCTTCTACCCATCTCCGTTCCCTCACCCGTTGCCGACCGTTACCTCTACCTGCCCTCGGTGGGCGCGTGCATCCTCGCTGCCCTGGGGTTGGGGGCCCTGGCCCGCAAGGCGCCCAGGGGGGGCCGAGGGGTCCTGGCGCTTGCGCTGGGGGTGGTCTGCCTCCTCTTTGCTGGGCAGACGGTCTCCCAGAGCCGTGTTTGGCGGACCTCGGAGACCCTGTGGGAGGACGTGCTGGCCAAGGACCCCAAGAACTACAACGCCCACATAAATCTGGGAGCAGCGCTGTTCCAACGGGGTGACTACGATGGGTCCGAAAAGCACTACCTGCAGGCGACCGAGTTAGCGCCCGGCCTCATCCACGCCTATCGTTCCCTGGGCACCATCCACGAGAAGAGGGGTCGGTTGGAGACGGCCCGCCAGTGGTTCATCCAGGCAGCTCTGGCTCCGCACGCTAACGTCCTGACCCCAGCCAAAGTGGGCCGAACCCGGGCCCAGGCCTTCAATCAGCTTTCTCTCCTCGAAGCGCGGATGAAGAGGGCCCGGGCCCTCCTGGCCCAGGCCCAGGACGCCCTGGCAGCTCAGGAGCAGGAGAAGGCCGAGCAGTACCTCACCCAAGCCCTAAAAGAGCAGCCCGACCTCATCGAGGCCTCGGTGGCCCTGAGTGGGCTCCTCCGTGAGGCCGGGAGGACAGAGGAAGCGTGGCGCGTGGTCGAGCGGGCGAGTGAGTTGTCGCCGGACGAACCCGCAGTGGAGTTGGAGCGAGCCCGCGTCCTCATGGCCCGGGGAGAGCTCGAAGGAGCACGGGAGGCGCTGGACCGGGCGCTGGAGCTGGGCGCACCAGCCGAGGAGGCGATGGCGGTGCTTCGCGAGTGGCGGAAGGCGCACGGACGGCCGGGAGGCGCAGATGCCGGGCGCGAGTGACGGTGGGCCTGAGCTCTCCGTCGTGATACCCGTTCACGACGAACGGGAGACCCTGAGAGAGCTCCACGGCCGGCTGACCGACGCCGTCGGCGGTGGGGGGCTCTCCTACGAGCTTCTCTTCGTGGACGACGGCAGCAGCGACGGCTCGACGGACCTGCTTCGTGAGCTGGTCCGGGAGGACCCCTGTGTGCGGGTCTATGTGCTGGCTCGGAGGTCGGGTCAACTGGCCGCCACCCTCTGCGGACTGGCCCGGGCAGGAGGGAAGCGGGTGGTCACCATCGATGCCGACCTGGCCCATCCGCCCGAGGCCGTTCCCCGGCTGCTTGCCGCGCTGCGCCAGGGCCACGACGTGGCCGTAGCGGTACGTCAGGGCGAGGGGGCTCCGGGCCCGGCTTCCCGTCTGGGCCGCGGGTTCCTCCGCTGGGTCTTCGGGGTGCGTGTGCCGCGAGACCTGAGCACCTTCCGGGCCTTCCGTGGCGAGGTGGCCCGGGAGCTTGCCGAGAGAGCGGGCCGCGCCGTGCTTCTGGGCGCGGAGGTCTGTCGGTTGGGTGCTCGCATCGGTTACGTCCCCGTGGCCGTCGGCCCGCGTGCCCGAGGCAGAAGCAAGCACACCCTTGCCGGGAAAGTGCGCGTGTGGCTCGCCGCTGCGGCGACCTACGGTGTGCTTCCCTGGAGACTGCTCCTGTTCCCGCTGGCCAAGAGGGGAGGAGGCCCCCCCTACGAGGTCCGGGAAATCCTTTCGCAGGAAGAGGGGCGCGCTGGTGACTGAGAAGGCGCCGACGGTTCTGGTGGTGGGTGCAGGCGTGCTCCAGGCGCCGCTCATCGAACGCGCCCGCCAGCGAGGGTGCCGGGTAGTGGCCGTCGATCGCAACCCCAATGCCCCCGGCTTCGCCTTCGCCCACGTCGCTGCACCCATCGACACCAGCGACGTGGAGGCGGTGGTCGAACTGGCTCGGGCCGAGTCGGCGGACGGGGTCCTGACGGTAGGTTCGGACGTCGCCCTCCCGGCGGTGTCGGCGGTGGCCCGTGAGCTCGGTTTCGTGGGACCCTCGGGCAGGGCCGTGACGCTGGCCCGTGACAAGGCAGCCCAGTGGGAGCTGTTTCGGAAGCTGGGTGCGGCACGGCGGCAATGTGTGGCCGCGACCACCCTGGAGGGGTTGGTGGCCGCTGCGGGGTCTCTGCGTTTCCCCGTTGTAGTCAAGCCCACCGACGGAGCGGGCGGGCGGGGGGGCCGGGTGGTGAGAGAGCAGCAGGAGGTGGCCAAGTCGGTGGAGGTGGCAGTGGCGGCCTCCCGGGCCGGCCGGGCGTTGGTGGAGGAGTTCGTGGAGGGCAGCGACCACACGGCCGAGGCTTTTGTGTTGGATGGCCGACGGTGCTTCGGCGTCATCACGGACAAGGAGCTGGGCCCGCCCGGACTGGTGCCCAGGGAGCACGCGGTTCCGACCGGGCTTTCTGCGGACGCCCAAGTGGCGGTCTGGGATGCCGTGGACGCCCTCTGCCAGGAGATCGGCCTGGAGTGGGGGCCGCTTGACGTGGATTTCAAGATGACGGCCCACGGTCCGGAGCTTCTCGAGTTCGCTCCCCGGCTGGGCGGAAACGAGCTTCCCCGCCTGCTGGAGAGGGCCTCGGGCATCAGCCTAATGGACTGGGCCCTCAGTGTGGCCCTCGGTCTCCCGGTGGGGGCGGAGACCTACGAGGTGAAGCCCCGAGCTGTGCGCATCCTCTTCAGCGGCAAGTCGGGTTGGGTGGAGGAGTTGGCGGCGACGGAGCCGGGCTGGACCGCACCGGCGGAGGTCAGCTACGACGTTCGTCCGGGCGACCGGGTGCGCTCCGTCACCTGCTCCGCTGACCGTGTCGGCTTCGTGCTGGCCGGGGGCTCGACGGCCCAGGAGGCGCGAGGCCGCGTGCGTCAAACAGCGGACCGCTGTGAGGGGGGACTCAGGGTCTCGTCGGACGGCCTCTGACGGGGACAGCGAGGGCCGCGGCCGACTGCTCGGCTACGCCTTTTCGAAGCGGAACTCGTCGCCTTCCACGCCGACCTCGACGGTGTCGCCTTCGGCGAAGCGGCCGGCCAGGATCTCGCTGGCCAGGGCATTGAGGATGCGCTGCTGGATGACCCGCTCCAGCGGTCGGGCGCCGAAGGCCGGGTCCCAGCCCAGCTCGGCCAGCTTCTCGCGGGCCCCGTCGCGCACGTCCAGCGTGAGCTGCTGTTCGGCCAGGAGCCCGGAGAGCCGGCGAAGCTGAATATCGACGATGTCCAGCAGGTTCTCCCGGGTGAGGCTGTGGAAGGTGATGACCTCGTCGATGCGGTTGAGGAACTCGGGCCGGAAGGTCTGCCTGAGGAGCAGGTCGATGTGTTTCTTGAGCTGGCCCGGGTCGCCACCCCGTTCGGTGTGCTCGTGGATGAGCTGACTTCCCAGGTTGGAGGTCATGATGATGACGGTGTTCCGGAAGTCCACGGTGCGGCCGTGGCCGTCGGTGAGCCGACCCTCGTCGAGGAGCTGCAGGAGGACGTTGAAGACGTCGGCGTGGGCCTTTTCGACCTCGTCGAGCAGGACCACGGAGTAGGGACGTCGGCGGACGGCCTCGGTGAGGCGGCCACCCTCCTCGTAGCCCACGTAGCCGGGTGGGGCCCCGATGAGTCGGCTGACGGTGTGACGCTCCTGGAACTCACTCATGTCCACCCGGACCAGGGCGTCCTCGTCGTCGAAGAGGAACTCGGCCAGGGCCTTGGAGAGTTCGGTCTTGCCCACGCCGGTGGGTCCCAGGAAGAGGAAGCTGCCGATGGGTCGGCGGGGGTTCTGAAGTCCGGAGCGGGATCGGCGGACAGCGTTGGCCACGGCGGTGACGGCCTGGTCCTGGCCGACGACGCGCTGGCGTAGGCGCTCTTCCATCTTCAAGAGTTTCTCCCGCTCGCCTTCCAGGAGTCGGCTCAGGGGGATGCCGGTCCAGCGGGAGACCACCTGGGCGACGTCCTCGGCGTCGACCTCCTCCTTGAGCATGCGGTAATCGCTCTGGAGGTCGGCGAGGGCCTGGTTGCGGGCCTGCAGTTGCCCTTGGAGGCCGGGCAGCTCTCCGTAACGGATGCGGGCGACCTCCTCCAGGTTTCCCTCGCGCTCGGCCTGCTGTTCGGAGAGGCGGGCCCGGTCGATGGATTCAGTGAGGTGTTGGATATCGCCGATGATGGTCTTCTCTTCTTCCCAGTGCTCGCGCAGGCGGTTGCGCTCCCCCTCCAGTTCGGCGGCTTCCTTTTCGACGTTGGCCAGGCGCTGGCGTGAGGCCTCGTCCTTTTCCTTCTTCAGGGCCTCCCGTTCGATCTCCAGTTGACGGAGTCGGCGCTCCACGTCGTCCAGCTCACTGGGCATCGAGTCGATCTCCATACGGAGTCCGGAGCCGGCTTCGTCGATGAGGTCGATGGCCTTGTCGGGAAGGAAGCGGTCGGCGATGTAGCGGTGGCTGAGGGTGGCGGCGGCCACCAGGGCGGCGTCCTGGATGCGCACGCCGTGGTGCACCTCGTAGCGCTCCTTGAGGCCGCGGAGGATGGCGACGGTCTCCTCCACCGAGGGCTCGCCGACGTAGATGGGCTGGAAGCGCCGTTCCAGGGCGGCGTCCTTCTCGATGTGCTTGCGGTACTCGTCCAGGGTGGTGGCGCCGACGCAGCGCAGCTCCCCCCGGGCCAGGGCGGGCTTCAGCAGGTTGGAGGCGTCCACGGCGCCCTCGGCCGCCCCGGCGCCGACGACGGTGTGGAGCTCATCGATGAAGAGGATGACCTGGCCGGCCGAATCCACCACCTCGCGGATGACGGCCTTGAGGCGGTTCTCGAACTCGCCCCGGAACTTGGTGCCGGCGACGAGGGCGCCCATGTCCAGGGCCACGGCACGTCGGTCACGCAGGCTGTCGGGGACGTCGCCGTCGACGATGCGCTGGGCCAGACCCTCGACGATGGCCGTCTTGCCCACACCGGGGTCGCCGATGAGGACGGGGTTGTTCTTGGTCCGGCGGCTCAGGACCTGGATGACCCGGCGGATCTCTTCGTCCCGGCCGACCACGGGGTCGAGCTTGCCGGCCCGGGCCAGCTCCACCAGGTCGCGGCCGTAGCGCTCCAGGGCCTCGTAGGTATCCTCGGGGTTTTCTGTGGTGATGCGCTGGCCGCCCCGGACCTCCTTGAGGGCGGCGAGGAGCTGTTCCTCGGTGACGGCGGCCTCGCCCAGAAGCTCACCGGCAGGGCCAGGCCCCTTGGCCAGGCTGACGAGCAGGTGCTCGGTGGAGGTGTAGTCGTCGTTGAGTCGGCGGGCCAGCTCTTCGGCCTCGTCCAGCACCTGGCGGAGCTCGGGGGACATGTAGACGCCGGTGGCGGCCTCGCCGGTCACCTGAGGGAGCTTGGCCAGCTCCTCCACGATGCGGGCGCGCAACGGGGCCACGGCGACACCCAGGCGCCGAAGCAGCCTGCCGGGCACCCCGGCCTCCTCCATCAGCAGCGCCGACAGGAGGTGCAGGGGGGTGAGGGCCTGGTGGTTGCTCGCGGAGGTCAGGTGCTGGGCCTCCTGCAGGGCCTCCTGCGCGTGTATGGTGAGTTTGTCCAGTCGCATGGCATCTTTCCCCATGCCGGCCCGGCCAGCGGGGGAGGGCAGCCCTGGGAGACGGTGCCTCAGAAGCTGACCTCGCCTACGACCAGCTGCGGGAGCCGACCAAGAGTCCTCTCCGGCATTTGGTCAGCCGAGGGGCTCACGCCACTTGGCTATTCCTTCACCTCGTAGTCGGCGTCGATGACCTCTTCGCCGCCGGGCTGGGGGCCGGGCTGGCCGGCGGGTTGGCCGGCTGGTTCGCCGGCGGTCTGGCCGGCCCGCTCCCGGGCCACCTGCTCGTAGAGGGCCTGGCCCAGTTGTTGGGCCACCCGCTGGAGCTCTTCGGTGCCCTGGCGGATGGCCTGGATGTCGTCGCCCTTGACGGCCTCCTGCAGGGGCTTCTTGGCGTCCTCCAGGGCCTGGTGGTCGGTGTCGGAGACCTTGTCGCCGAGTTCCTTGAAGGTCTTGTCGGTCTGCCAAAGGAGCTGGTCGGCGGCGTTGCGGGCGTCGACGAGTTCGCGCTTGCGACGGTCCTCCTCGGCGTGCTCGTCGGCGTCCTTCCGCATGTGCTCGACCTCCTGCTCGCTGAGACCGGTCCCAGCCTTGATCTCGATGGACTGCTCCTGTCCGGTGGCCAGGTCCTTGGCCGAGACGTTGAGGATGCCGTTGGCGTCGATGTCGAAGGAGACCTCGATTTGGGGCATCCCCCGGGGGGCCGGGGGAATGCCGGTGAGCATGAAACGTCCCAGGGTGCGGTTGTCGGCGGCCATGGGGCGCTCGCCTTGGAGGATGTGTATCTCCACGGAGGTCTGGCTGTCCTGGGCGGTGGTGAAGACGTCCTTCTTGCCCACGGGGATAGTGGTGTTCCGCTCGATGAGCCTGGTCAGCACCCCGCCCATGGTCTCTATGCCCAGGCTCAAGGGGGTCACGTCCAGGAGCAAGACATCGGTGACCTCGCCGGCCAGGACGCCGGCCTGGATGGCGGCGCCGACGGCCACCACCTCGTCGGGGTTGATGCTCCTGTTGGGCTCCTTCTCGAAAAGCTCCTTCACCTTGGCCTGGACAGCGGGCATGCGGGTGGTGCCGCCCACCAGGATGACTTCGTCGATGTCACCCGGTGAGAGCTTGGCATCGCTCAAGGCCTGCTTGCAGGGACCGACTATGCGCTCGACCAGGTCGTCCACCAACTGCTCGAACTGGGCCCGGGTCACCTTGGTCTGCAGGTGTTTGGGGCCGGACTGGTCGGCGGTGACGAAGGGCAGGTTGACGTCGGTCTCGGTGGAGGTGGAGAGCTCGCACTTGGCCTTCTCGGCCGCCTCCTTCAGGCGCTGCAGGGCCATCCGGTCCTTGCGCAGGTCGATGCCCTGTTCCTTGTGGAACTCGTCGGCGATGTGGTCGATGAGGCGCTGGTCGAAGTCGTCGCCACCCAGGTGGGTGTCGCCGTTGGTGGCCCGGACCTCGAAGACCCCGTCACCCACCTCCAGGATGGAGACGTCGAAGGTGCCACCCCCCAGGTCGAAGACGGCGATCTTCTCGTTG
>CAZIBA010000024.1:0-10913 GCA_964536795.1 uncultured Planctomycetota bacterium
TGCAGGGCCACCAACCAGGCCCTGGCGCGGGTGGAGACGCCCTACGCGGTCTACCTGTGTTCCAGCCATGCACTGGTGGCCGGCCGCCATTGGCTGCGGGACCTGCTTGACTACATGGAAGAACGTCTGGAAGTGGGAATGGCCGGTGATGTGTGGGCGTGCGGCTGGTGTTTTGGTCCAGGCAGGCCCACGCCGAGGAACCTGGACAGGGCCTGGGTTGAGGCGCAAGACAAAGGGAGCCTGGAGCACGTCCAGGGGGGCGCCTACGTGCTGAGGATGGAAACGTACCGGGACATCGGGCCCTTCGATGAAACTTTCGAGCACGACTTCATGGACGTGGAGTACTCGTTTCGCGCCATGAGCCGGGGCTGGCAGTTGGGAAAGGTGCCTTCTGTACGCTCGTCGGACACGGCAAGGAACGTTGGCGAACAATCGGGCGTACGTGTTTACCATCCGGCAGAAGGCGAGTTGCGGATTCGCGTGCTGGAACGCCTCAGAGAGGCCCAGCGTATGGGTGACCAGCTCATTTCCATCGTCACATGCACCTATAATCGTTTGCCGTACGTCCGGGAGTGTCTCGAAAGCATCCTTGAGCACACTTCCAGCCCGTTCGAGCTTTTCGTCTACGATAATGCCAGCACTGATGGCACACGCGACTACCTGAAAGAACTGGACCGCTGCGACCTGGACGGAGTGCACATCACCCTCCTGAGTAAGAATCTGGGCAAGGGCAAGGCCATGAACCTGGGCTTGGCGCGGGCCCGGGGCGGGACCCTCATCACCATCGACAGCGACATCCGCGTGCCCGGTGGCTGGGCAGGCAATCTCGCAGCCGTGGCTCACAGCTCCGACCGGATCGGTTGGGTCGCCCCGTGGTACGAAGAGGCGGGCAGCCCCATCCCCGACTATCCGGACTCGGAGTACGAGACTGAAGTCGGCGGGCACACGCTCATCTGCCATCCAGCTGTAGCCGGCGGGGTGGTCTGCATGACTCGGGCGTCCTACGAGAAGCTGGGTCCGTACCACGAGCTGGGCGTCTACGGCGGCGTCGACGGTGAGTACGCTGGGAGGGCCCTGCGGATGGGCTACCTTGTGGGCTACACGAAGGAGGTGGTGGTGGAGCACCTGGAAGGACGAGGCCTGCCCGAGTACGAGGACTACCGCGACTGGAAGATCGCTCTGCAGCAGCGCATGCACCGCGAGCCCTTTGAGGACGTGGTCCCTGCGGTGGGCTTCTGGGATGACAGGCCGTGCCCCGAAGCCGGAGCGCGGGAGTGAACGCCAGAGAGCAGGAGACGGTGCCCTTCGAGTACTCGCGCGAGTGGTACGAGAGGCACTACCACGGCGAGACCTACGCGCTGCCCAAGCGCGACTACGAGGACGTCTTCTGCCGCGATTGGGACAAGAGGCCCCACAAGCGGCGCCTCAAGGAGGTCTTCGCTCAGGTCCCCATGGAGCGGGTGAAAGATTGCCTGGAGGTAGCCTGCCACCACGGGAAGACCATGTTCTGGCTGTGCGAGTGGTACCCGCATATCAGGTACTGGGGCTTCGACTTTTCCCAGGTGGCCATCGACTGGTGCCGCCGCTACAACCCCTTCCCTGACAGGTGCTTGTTTGAGAGGGCGGAGATTGGCAGCGCCCACACAGTCTACGGCCGCCAGTTCGACCTGGTCACGTGCATCGACGTGACAGAGCACCTGCCCCCCAGTCTTGTTCCGGCCCTTGTCGCTGACTGTGCCGAGCTGACCAGGCCCACCGGCCTGCTGGTGCTCATGCAGGGCGTGGCAGACCTTCCCGAGCACATCAACGTGACGGGTGAGGCAGAGCTCCTCGCCACGTTTGCGCGGCGGTTTCAGGTAGTGAGCAGACTCCCGTACCGGCATTACCTGTTGGAGTTGAACGGGAGTACTCAAGTCGACAGGCCTCGAGTTACAGAAACGTGTTGCGGCTGAGAATGAAGAAGGTGCAGAACCCCGGCCGAGGGCGGGCAGGAGATGCGCTCGGCGAGCCACGGGCACGATACGGTGGGTCCATTTCTGACGCTGGTTCACGTGTGAAGATGGGGCCATTCCGCGTGCTGAGTGCCAGCGGCTTACTCCACTTCGCGGAACTTCCTCCAGAGGGACTCCCCGAGGTGCAACGGGAGTGAGCGTGCGCCCGCTACCAACGGACGCCTTGACATGCCAAGACGTTACGATTCACGGGGAGGTGTCCAGGGAAGGCCTGAGCTACACTGACATTGCCCAGCGTCGGGACTGTGACCTCCGCGCGGTCACCGAGTTCTTCCGAGACATCGGCACCCGCGACCACCGCATCCAGACTCTCGCCGATTACAGCCGGGCCCTGGGCAAGCCTGCCGACTGGCTGCTCAATCTCCTGCACGACAACGGCTTCCATTAGACAGGCTGGCTCACACGCATCTGCTGACCTGGAGGCCCTTCAGTACTCCAGCTGCCCCAACGCCTTCCGCTTCTCCTCTGGAAAGAGGTGCTGGTACCGTCTCCGCATCTCTTCAGTCTGGTGGCCCATGAAGTGGTCGATGATGCGGTCGTCGATGTCCGCTCGGGTGCTACAATCGAACCCGGACTCAGGCTGCCCTGGCTATCAGATGCCGGAGCAGGAGAATCGGCGGGTCAGTTCTTCGGAACATTTTTCGGAACAAGAGCATCCAAAGTTCCGAAAGAATATTACGCCCTGCAATGCGCATAGTGTGTGTTTTTGTACCAAAATGCGGACGTTCAAGTGCAACAGCGGCAAGGAGTTACGTCTGGGCTCGGAGCGGCCAGTTGTAAGTACTTGCAGTTGGGCCGGTTACGGCTTTTGGGGTTCTGGATGAATGGGGTTCATGAGGTCGCAGGTTCGAATCCTGTCGCCCCGACCACATAACAGCAAGGGATGCAAGGACTTAGGGAAAGGCTTGCATCCTTTTTCTTTTGCCGTATGCTCCTATGGGAGGCCGTACCAGCAGGTGGAGACGAAGCACGTTTATCTGTCGGACCGACCTGGGTGGGCGCCTCCAGCGTGGGCCCCGGCCGAAATCCCCTGCCGGCGCGTTCCGCGCCAGCAGCACCAGCACTCCGGCGATGGCCAGGATCTGCAGACACACCGTGGTTTTCTCACTTTCCGTAAACGCTGCGGGACATGACACTAGGGGACATCCCGCTTCTCAACCTGCTCTTCAAGAAGAAGGACAGCGAGCACGAGGTCACCGAGCTGGTGGCTTTCATCACCCCCAGGGCGCTCCGCAGACCTGAAGATGATTGGGAGGCGACCCGCCAGGCTGGCGAACACCTCAACATCATCGAAGACTGGGGCAGGCAGCCCTCCCTCAATCAAAGGAAGAGGGAGGAAGTGGCCGGCGAAGACCTCGCGGACGCTCACCGACGAGAGAGCGCGTGGCCGTCGTCCTCTCTGCGCCAGACACCATTGAGACCGGCGGCGAGCAATCCCTGCGACCGACCTGCTGACCTCTCTGCCTGAAAGGAGAAGGGGCAGCCCCTTGAGAGTCAATCAGGCTGGCTCAGCGAGGGATTCTCAACGGCGGGTCCGCGACTGCCTATCGTAACACGTGTTACGATTGAATAGCTCTTGCCCAAAAGAGCTCCGTCCCGTCCAAGGGTGTTCCAGTTCACCTGGCGGGTCCCCGCCCAGCAAGTGGGCATCGGGGTGTGCTAATTCCACGGTACCCACTTCCAGTATCCGAGGATACCCCACCCCCACAGCACCAGCCAGGCGAGCACGGTGACGGGCAACCCGTATATGAAGAAATCCCGCAACCGGAGCAGCCTTTCCCCCGTACTGGGGTCGACAGCGCCCACGTAGGCTATGGCGTTGTTCGGCGTGCCGACGATGGAGACGTTAGCAAACGAGGAGGAAAAGGCGCACGCCAGGCCGACCTTCCAGATATGAATTCTCGCTACCTGTCCCATAGACAGAGCCACGGGTCCGACGGCGCCGACCGTTGCCCCGTCACTCATGAAATTGGTGAGCACGCCCGTGAACCCGCTTATTGTGATGACCAACATGTCCCCCTGCTTCAACGGCCCAGGTAGCAAGTTAATCACACTGGTAGCCAACCACAAGGAAGCGCCGGTGGCCCTCAAACCAACCCCAACGGCGCAGGCGGCCGCGTAGAGCCCCACCACGTCGAACCTGACGCGCGTCTGTATGTCCGACCACTTGATGATCCTGAATGTCAGCATCAACACGACTCCGAATATGGCCGGGCCACCCAGTCCGAACTGCCTACTCGCCGTCAGCCACATCGCGGCCACCGTTAGCACTGTGACCGCCATGGCAACTTCCTTGGTCTGGATCTTGGGCAAATCTTGCATCTCGGCACGAACAAGCTCTGCGAAATTGACGTCCCGCACCTTGACTTTTTTCCGGAAGGCAAAATACATGAAAGCTCCCACAACCATGGATACCACGACAACGTACGGCAAACCGTACAGAACCCACCTGGCGAAGGTAATCGGCCTGCCGAATTCCTTGAAGTACCCCACCATGATCGCGTTTCGTCCCCCGGCCGCGGGCGATCCCGGACCTCCCTGGTTGCAGGCGAAGCAGATGCCGAGCAGGAGAAGCAGCGCCAGCGCTCTATCCGACTTGACCCTGCAATGGTCACACGCGGCGCGGTAGACCCTCAGAAGCACGGGAACGAGTATCGCGATCAGCGCATGCTCCGAGAAAAAGCCTGCGGCAACGGCCAGAAGAGGATAGAAAACAAAGCAGAAGCTCTTGATGTTTCTCACCTTACCCAACAACACGACGGCGAGACGCCGATCGAGCCCGGTCTTTGTCATCCCCACCGCGATCGTCAGGACGCCGAAAATAAAGAACACGGCGTCCTTCGTGTACGCTTTGGAGATACTGTCGAGTGGCAGTATGGCAAACAGATACAGAAGGCTCCCGACCAAAAGATCCGTTGCACCCAGTGGGATGGCTTCGGTGCCCCAGAGAAAAGCCGCCACGAGCAGTATGGCGACCAATATCTTGGCTTTGTAGGCGACTTCCTGAGGTGCCAAATCCCTCTTGAGTATGTCACTGACACGCTAAGTTATGGAATTCGTCCCCGGTCGGAGCTGATATCCAGCCGGGCGTTCCGCTTCGACAAGCGCAACCAAGCTTCGAGGAGGAGGCGTGACGACCATAAACAAGAAGAACACGGTGGCGACCAACAGCAACACATACTTAAACTGTCCGTCCGATCCGTCGGCTGGCATTGTTGAGCTCGAGCTCGCTTACGCTTCGATGACTGGACACGGCGCCTCGGCGATGAGGTGATCGACAGGGGAACCGAAGAACCTGCTGACCCACGCCGGGCGCCGGGACCGGGTGGTGACGATGACGTCGGGTTCTTCTTTCCCGATGACCTTCAGACATTCCAAGGCGAAGCGCCCGGTGCTCACGTGGGTTCTCACCCTGATCCCGAAGGCTTCGGCCTTTTTCGCGATGGAATCGACGATCTCTCTGCCCTTCTGTTCGTGTTCCCGTAAGAGCTCTTCCTCGGAACGTTGGTTCAGGTCCGGATAGAGCCCAATGTCAATCCCGATGAAGTAGCGGGCCAGGTTGGCGTCGGCCACATAGACGATGACCAGGTCCCTGCCTTCCGCCGCCTTTTCGGTGGCCAGTTCTATCGCCTTGTCGCTATGTCGAAAGGTCGACAGAGCCAGCATCACGACATCGGTCCGACCTGCCCCGCGCTCTTTCGGTGAGCCTTCGGAGGCCCCGCCCGACGTGGACCTATCATCCATGGCCGCTCCTCCTTCCGGTAAGGAGACATCCACCAACCAGCTCCGTGCTGCACCGACTCGCCCCGGCCTACCAGCCAAGGTCGGGCAGCTCATCAGGTACTTCCGCTCTGCGGAGTTTGCAAGGTAACTGTGCGCGCCAGGTCCAGCAGGGCTGCCACCACACCGACTCCGGGAACCCAAGGAACGAAGGCATGGCAAAAGAGGCTCAGAGGGCCTCACGCACCCGGACGGCCCAGAGCAGGAAGAAGCTGGCCGACGGGGCCGACTTCGCGATAGTAGCCGCAGGCTACGTCGGCTGAACCACCCAGGACCGTTCAAGCTCCGCTTTTTCCTGCAAAACCTTCGTTAGCGCCAGGTGGATGTCTGGCACATGATGGGTAGAGGCAAGGGAGCCCGGACGGAGTAGCTCAGTGGGAAGAGCAGCCGCTTCGGCGGAAGGTCGCGGGTTCGAGTCCCGTCCCGTCCGGGCTTTTCGCTGCGAATCGACATCATCACCATGGACGAAGAATCCGACGCCGCGCTCGTGAGGCAGACCCTCGCCGGAGACAGGAGGCCTTCTCCACCCTCGTCCGCAGGTACCAGGACTATGCCTACGGAGTGGCCGTCGGGCTCCTGTCCAACTTCGAGATGACCTGGCGCGCCTGCCCGAACGCTACCTCCGTTGAGTGATCCGGAACCAGGTCCACTCAATGGACCGGGGCTTCGAGAGCGCTCACCAGGAGCCGGGGCACCTATGCCTCATGCCTTTGGAGCAAAGTTTCGTCGATCTCTACACCCAGGCCGGGCCTTTCCGGGACCGTCATATGGCCGTCGATGACCGGTACGGGGTTCTTGAAAAGCCGGTCGCCAATGCGGTGGGGCTCGATGTTCAGTTCCTGGTAGTAGCGGCACACGGGTGTGGCCGCTACCAAGTGGAGGTTGGCGATAGTGCCCAGGGGCTGGGTCTGATGGGGCGTGCAGACGCAGCCGAAAGCCTCCGCCAGGGCCGCCACCTTTCGGCAGACGGTGAACCCCCCGGCCTTGATGATGTCGGGCTGGACGATGTCGACCGCTTCCTTCTGGAGCATCTCCTTGAAGCGGCGGACGTCCCAGTCCTGTTCGCCGCCGGCAACCGGGAGGTCAAGGGCTCGGGCCACCTTGGCGGTGGCCTCGAGGTCGGTGTAGGGGCAGGGCTCCTCGAAGTGAAAGACGTTATACTCCTGTAGTCGTCGGCCCAGTTCGATGGCCCGGGGGGCGGTGAAGCAACTGTTGCCGTCCACCATGATGTCCACGTCGTCACCCAGCGCGGCGCGCACCTCACGGACCACGGCCACGCTCCGTCCCGGGGCGGCATCCACATCAAACCCATAGGTGCTCCCCACCCGCACTTTGACTGCCTTGAAGCCCTTCTCCTCGACCAGTCTGGCAAGCCGCTCGGCCTCGTCCCTGGGACTGGTATCCCGGCGCATGCTGGAGGCGTACATGGGTATCTGTGTCCGATAGGCGCCGCCGAGGAGCCTGTAGATGGGCGTACCGAGCGCCTTGCCCATGATGTCCCAGCAGGCGATCTCGATGCCGCTGGCGGCCATGGCCTGTGCCTGACCGGCGATCTTGTACGTGCGCACGAACATCTTCTCGACCAGCCGTTCGGTATCGAAGGGGTCTTCCCCCACGACCAGGTCGGTGAGGGAGTGGCGGATGTGGGCGGCGACCACGGGCCCGTTCATGGGACTACACTCCCCCCAGCCCGTCAGGCCCTCATCCGTGTTGAGCCGCACCAAGACGGTGGGCTGCAGCAGAAACACCTCGACCTCGGTGATCTTCATGCACGTTTCCCTCCCAGGTATCGCTCTTCGCCCCCTCCCAGTTGCGCGAGGACCCGCGGCCGGTTACGATGTCCATCCGTTGGATCATTGGGCTCTGGCTTGCTTGCCGAATCTGGAAGAACAGAAGGCCCCGCCTCGGCTCCGTATCCCTTAACCGATGGAGGAGAATTATGCAACGGCCTCTTGCCGACGAAAGAGGAAGTCTACGATGTGACGTCTTGGTGGCTGGTGGGGGGATGGCCGGAATCGCCGCCGCCGTCGCCGCCGCTCGCGGGGGTGCCAAGGTTCTCCTCGTCGAGAAGTCGGGTTGGCTGGGTGGTCAGGGCGTCACGGGTGCCACGGGACTCCACAGGTTCTTCAATGTCTTCGACGCTCATCCGGGCGCGGCACGAATGCGGGTCGCCGGTGGTGATCCCCAGGTGCTCTTTCAGCTTGGCGTAGGCGATGGCCATGATGCCCGAGGAACGGTGTCCCGAGAAGTCTACGGGCACCTTGTCAGGTTCCCGGTGCTCCAGGGCCGCCATGACCCTCTCTTTGGAGGTCATGGGTTCTTCCTCAAGTGGTCTGCAGGGAAACTGCAGGTTCAGACAGATCAGTTCTCAGGCGAGCCCCACGGGCCTCAGGTCTGTAGCCGAATGTGAATCTCCCCATGTGACGCATACCAACGATACTTGCGTCATTCGGGCGCGATTCGAACTGGCACGTGGACCTTCTCTCTTATCTGTTCGTAATTGGGCAGCTGTAGTCGTGGTGCGGTTTCCAGAGTGTCGGCGATTGCGTAGGGAGTGGCTCCGTTCAGCCCTCCAGCGTCTTCGCGGCAATTCACATGGATTCCAACACCATCTTCGGAGGAGAAGGCATCGGCACTGTCTCCCTCAAACACGTCATGCTGGACTGTGCCACGCTGCGTTGCCCGCCAGTCGCAACCCACCCGGTTGAGGCTCAGGGCGCTTTCGGGCGGGTTGAACCATAGCTGCGCACACCGATACGCCCGGTGCCTTGGGTTAATGGGCGTAAGCCAGGCAAGGGTTATTGTCAGCCGCTTCCAGGCTGCCGTTGCGGCTAGGCTATCGGGAGGGGGGATTCTAAACAGGTGCCCTTCATCGGCCCTCAGAGCCCCGACACCGAGCATAGTGGCTCTGTGGGACTGGCAAGAGACCGTTCTGTCAGTATCGATCTGGCCATACCCGAGGAAATGACTCACGAATTCTGCAAAGGGCCTGGAGTTGTGCTCAGTCGCAAGGCATCACGAAGTGGCTCATACGCTTCGCCCCAGTGCGCGCCATGAACAAGCAGAGCCTTGATCAGGACAGGGTGCTCAAGGCCGGCGGCGGGATGCCGGCCATCTTCAACGACGAGACCATCGTACCGGCGCTGGAGCGGCTGGGAATCCCCAGCCCCGACGCCCGCGATTACACCAACGATGGCTGCTGGGAGATCATCATTCCTGGGCGGACCGATTTCCGGTTCCAACGTCTCAGCCTTGTGCTCTGCCTGGAATGGGCCCTCAACCGCGGGCGAAGTCGCCTCGACGGAAGCCAGTGGGGCCCCGACACGGGCGACCCAACCGCCTTTGCCAGTTACGACGAGGTGTGGCAGGCGTTTCTCACCCAGTTGGAGGCTATGGTCAGCGGGGTCGTCCGTTGGGTTGTCGATACCATCAATGACCGGAGCACCATCGCACCCGTTCCGCTGCTGAGCGCGCTCATCGACGGGGCCATCGCGGCCCGGCGGGACATGACGGCAGGTGACGCCAAGTTCCGCACCTTTGCCATGCTCGCCGAGGGTGCCGCCCACGCCATCGACTCGCTCACGGCGATCAAGAAGGTCATTTTCGAGGACGGGCTGGCTGAGGTGGCCGAGCTGTGTGACGCTCTGGATGCGAACTTCGAAGACTACGGACCGCTGCGGGCGAAGCTGCCTGCCGCGCCCAAGTACGGCAACGACAGCGAGTACGCGGACGCCGTAGGCCAGGACGTGGTCGAGGCCTTTATCGCCACCGTGTCCCGTCACGCCGAGGCGCACCGGGAGCTGATCAAGTTTCCCTGTGGGGTAGGGACGTTTTCCTGGTACATCGGTATTGGCGAAGGTCTGGGTGCCTCACCTGACGGCAGGCTGTCGGGCGAACCGGTTTCGCCCAACTTCTCCCCTGCCCTGGGCCGCGACCTCGAGGGGATTCCCGGGGCCATCCTGTCGTACTCCAAGATGCTTCACAGCAACCTGCCTGCCGGTGGTCCGTTGGACCTGCGACTGGCACGACGTCTGGTCGAGGGTGAGGAGGGAACCGGGCGCATGGCTGCGCTCGTCCGTAGCTTCGTCGATACCGGTGGCGCCATGATGACGCTCACCGTGGCCGACACCGAGGAGCTTCGAGCCGCTCAACGAGAACCTGAGCAGTACGGGTCGCTCCGGGTGCGCATGGGTGGCTGGTGTGCTTACTTCACCATGCTGAGCGCCGAGCAGCAAGACCACCACATCCGCCGACAGGAGGGGCGGTTGTGAGTAGCAGGTTCGGCGCCCCTTACGTCGAAGGACTGCTCTTCGACATCGACTCCTTCGCCGTCCACGACGGCCCGGGCATCCGCATGGCCGTGTACCTGAAGGGCTGCCCACTGAGATGCAAATGGTGTCACAGTCCCGAATCGTTCCGGGCCGCACCTGAACTCGTATTCGTGCGCGACCGGTGCGTTCTCTGCGGAGCCTGCGAGAGCATCTGTCCCCAGGGAGTCCACCGGGTGGACGGGTCGGGTCACGAACTGAACCGGGACACGTGCGTTGTCTGCGGCCGGTGCGTTCGGGAGTGTCCCGGGCGGGCGCTGGTCATCAAGGGGTATCGCATGACGGCCGATGAGGTGGTGGCCAAAGCGGTTCGGCTCAAGCCCTTCTTCGACCATTCGGGTGGAGGCATGCCCTGACTGGCGGTGAGGCGGCCTTTCAGGCTGACTTTTCGGCCGCGGTGCTGGAAGGCTGTCGGGCGGAGGGAATTCATACAGCCATCGAGACCAGCGGGGCGTGCGAGTGGTCTCTGCTCAGCCGGCTCCTCGATCGCGCTGATCTGGTGCTCTACGACCTCAAGCTTATCGACGACACAGAGCACCAGCGGTGGACTGGGGCCTCCAACTATCAGGTCCTGGAAAACGCGACAAGGCTGCGGGGCCACAACGTCCAGGTGCGCGTCCCCCTGATCCCCAACATCACCGACGGTGACGACAACGTCAGGGCCATTCTTGGCCTCATGAAAGATGTTGGTCTCTCCTGGTTGGCCTTCCTCCCCTACAACCCCGCGGCAGCGGCCAAGTACCAATGGTTTGACCTTCCTTACGACGTCGAAGGGGACGTTCAGGACGCTTCC
>CAZIBA010000025.1:0-10804 GCA_964536795.1 uncultured Planctomycetota bacterium
CCAGAAGAACTGGATCGACGGCCTTGTGGTCGCCACCAGCTACGTCGGACCGCAGATTGCATCTGCTGGGAGAGAGCCCGAAGCCGGCTCCAGGTAGAGACTTCCGAGAAGGAGAGCGCTGCCATGTCGAAGGGCGAGCTTGTTGGGGTCCTGGTGAGCATATTCTTCATCGCCGCGTCCGCATTCGCCCAGGGGGCCGCGCCTCTCCCCCAGGAACCCGGTCTGGCCGCCAAGTACCCCGGAGACATCGGGGTCGAGGAGGACCCGGCCGTCGTCTTCGTCGAGAGCTTCGACGAGGGTTCGCTGGCAGCAATGGTCGGGCGCTGGAGCAGCGCCAAGAACCAGGGGGGCATGGCCTTCTCCGAGGACGTCCCTCCCGGAAGCCCGGGCGGACAGTCACTGCAAATGACTGCTACCCGCGGCAAAGACGAAGGTGCCCATCTCTTCCACGTCTTCAAGCCCGGCTACGAGCAGCTCTACGCCCGTTTCTACGTCAAGTTCTGCGAAGACCACGGCTACGTCCACCACTTCGTCAAGCTCCAGGGCGCCGTCGATCCTCCCCCCTACCCCATGGGCGGTGCAGGCAGTCGGCCGAAGACGTCCTTCACCACGGGCATCGAGCCGGCAAGGGTCGACAAGAACAAGTACCCGGGTATGGAGTTCCCGCCGCCCGGCATCTGGCACTTCTACACCTACTGGCCTGAGATGCGCTCCTGGGAGACGCCTGAAGGCCTGCCCAACAATCCGCCCGACGGGACCGGCAGGAGCTTCTACGGTAACTACTTTGGACCCATCAAGCACTACGTGGTCCCCCGCGACGAATGGACCTGCGTGGAGTTCACGGTCAAGCTCAACTCCGATGTGGCCAAGTCCGACGGCGGTCAGGCCTTCTGGATCAATGGCGAGTTGGCGGGCAACTTCATGCCCGGGGCGGTTGCCGGCTACCGGATGCGCGACACCTTCCGGAACGACCCCACGGACGAGCGAAGCAAGTCCTTCGAGGGTATCCGCTGGCGGACCGACCCGCGCGTCGAGGTCAACAAGCTCTGGCTCCTCTACTATATGTCGGAGGGGGCCTTCAAAGGTACCGAGGAGCAGGCACAGAAACTCAACGTCCCGGTCAATACTCAGCAGAACAACGTCTGGTTCGACCACCTGGTCGTGGCCAAGGAATACATCGGACCCCTGGCGAAATAGGGAGCCCTGTGTGCAGGCCCTTCGACTCCGCTCAGGGCAGGCAACGGGCGTACGCCTGAGGCGTACGCCCCGGAATGAGGAGGGATGGCAGTGAGGATGAGCACGATGCTCGTGGGATTGGGTCTGTTGTTCCTAATGGGCCTGTGTGTGAGCGGGGCCGAAGCAGCCGAGGAGACCCCCGGCCTGCTCTTCAGTGAAAGTTTCGAGGATGCCAACCTGCTTCAGCGCGGATGGTACGACGGCAGCAAGTTCAAGATCGTCGAGAAGGGGGCCTACGCCGGGAAGGGCTGTATCGAGTATCACTGGGAGGCAAACACGACGTCGCCCGCGACCTCCTCGGGCGTGCGCCACCTCTTTGAGTCGACCGACACGGTCCACCTGCGCTATTATATCAGGCTCTCACCCAACTGGGGATGGTCGGGACGCAGCTACCACCCCCACATGACTCACTTCATGACCACAGAGAACCCGGCCTACCACGGGCCGGCCTCAAGCCACCTGACCCTGTACATCGAACCGGTCAATGGGAAGCTCCGTCTGGGCGCGACGGACATGCAGAACGCCGACGCCCCCCACGGCCTGACCCAGGGGCCGCTGCGAGGCGGGTACAACGGCAAGCTCTACGACAGTCAGCAGGTGCTCTTCAATGACGACAAGTGGCATTGCGTGGAAGCTTTGTTCAAACTCAACAGCCTCGACATGAACAACGACAGGCCCAATGCCGACGGCGTCATCCAGGGGTGGTTTGACGGGAAGTTGGTCGTCGACCATCACAACATCATCTTCCGCACCACCGACTACCCCAACATGAAGTTCAACCAGTTCCTGCTCACCCCCTACTTCGGTCCCGGGCTCCTCCCGCACGCGCAGACGCTCTGGATCGACGAACTGGCCGTCGGCACCGAGCGGATGGGCCCAGTGGAGAAATAGGCCTTCCAGGCAAGGACGGAAGCGAGCAATGAAGGCGACGAAGGTTGTCTTCGCGCTGTGCGCGTTGCTCGTGGTGGGCTTGCCCGGGCGGGGAGCGCGGGCGGACGGAAAGCAGGCGGCCGGCATCCTCTTCAGCGAGAGTTTCGACGATGCCAACCTGCACGAGCGGGGCTGGTACGACGGGAGCAGTTTCCCGCTCTCGGAGAAGGAGTTCGTCGCCGGTGGCCGGTCCATCGAGTTCCGCTTTCCCAAGGGAGCCATCAAGCCTGCCAACTGGTCGGCCATCAGGCGCCTCTTCGAACCGACGGAGGAGGTGCATCTGCGTTTCTATGTGAAGTTGTCTCCGGGGTGGGCCTGGCAGGGGCCGTGGGGTCCCCACTTCCTGCACTTCATGACCACCGCCAACGGCAAGTACGACGGCCCCGCGGCCAGCCACCTCACCCTGTACTGGGAGCCTGCCCAGGGCAAGGCCCGACTGGCCGCCCAGGACATTCAGAACAAGGATATGCCCCACGGCTTGACCCAGGGTCCGCTCCGCGGGGGCTACAACGGCAAGTTCTACGACAGCAAGGAAGTGCTCTTCGACAACACGGAGTGGCACTTCGTCGAGGCGATGTACAAACTCAACAGCCTGGACCTGGCCAACGACCGGCCCAACACCGACGGCGAAGTGCGCTGCTGGGTGGACGGCAGACTGGTGGTGGAGCAGACCGACGTCATCTTCCGCTCGACCGACTTCCCGGAGATGAAGTTCAACCAGTTCCTCATGGCCCCCTACTTCGGCCCCACCTTCCCCCATGAGCAGACCTTCTGGGTGGACGAACTGGCCGTCGGTACCCAGCGCATCGGGCCCATCGACTTGGCAAAGCAGGCGGATTGAGACAGCGAACCGGCAAGGAGTGATGCGATGCAGTATCGGCAGTTGGGCAAGTGGGGCCTCAGGCTGAGCACGGTCGGCCTGGGAAGTTACCTCACGATAGGTATGCACGTGGACGACGAGGAGTCCAAACGCTGCGTGGACAAGGCCCTGGAGCTGGGTATCAACTGGTTCGACACCGCCAATGCTTACAACCACGGCCGGGCCGAGGAGGTCCTGGGCGTCTGCCTGGCCGACTACCCACGCGACTCCTTCGTCCTCACCACCAAGGTCTGGGCACCCATGGGTGAGGGCCCCAACGACCGCGGCCTCTCGGCCAAGCACGTCCGCGAACAGTGCCAGGCCAGTCTCCGCCGACTCAAGATGGACTACATCGACCTCTACCTCTGCCACCGTCCCGACCCGGACACCCCGCTGGAGGAAACCATCCGGGTGATGGACGACCTGGCCCGGCAGGGGAAGATCATCTACTGGGGTGTGAGCGAGTGGCCGGCCGGCCTCATCGCCGAAGCCGTGGGCCTGGCCCGGGAGATGGGCTGCCGACCCCCGGTGGCCAACGAGCCCCGTTACAATCTCCTCTACCGCTACCCCGAGGTGGAGGTCTTCCCCACCTGCCTGCGACTGGGGCTGGGCAACGTGGTCTTCTCCCCCCTGGCCCACGGGGTGCTCACGGGGAAGTACACGCCCGGCCACCCTCCGCCGCCGGGCACCCGGGCCGCCAGCGAGACGCAGAACGCGGTCCTCAAGAAGATGTACTGGAGCGACGACATCCTCACCCGCGCCCAGAAGGTGGCCGGGCTGGCCAAGGAGATGGACGTGACCCCGGCCCAACTTGCCCTGGCCTGGTGCCTGCGCCAACCGGCCTTGACCAGCACCATCATCGGCGCCAGTCGGGCCTCCCAGATAGAGGAGAACGTCAAGGCCGCTGAGATTGCCATCCCCGACGAGACGGCCAGGAAGCTCGACGAGCTCTTCCCACCCCCCGGCCCTCCCCAGTGACAAGGAGGTGAACAAGCCATGGTAGCTGTGGTGCTCTCCGCCGTGCTCTCGGTGTCGGCGGTAGATGACTCGACCAAGGTGGACCCCTGGGGCAAGGTCTTGGCAAAGGAGCAGACCTCCGTCCTGGAGAAACCCAGCCACGTCTACGATGCGAACTCCCGCACCGTCTCTCTGGCCGGCGCGCGCGGCGAGGCCGTTGCCTTCCAGGTGCTCATCCAGGCTGCAGAGGAAGACGTCGTCGGTGTGAACGTGGCCGCAGGGGCCCTCGCCGGCCCTGAAGGCCGCATCGACCCCGAGGCTTTTCGGCTCTACAAGGAGTGGTACACCCAGGTCACCCGCACCAGCGAGTCCCCTGCCCATTCCTGCGGTCCGGGCTGGTACCCGGACGCCTTGGTGCCCTGGGACGTCGCCAACGGCACCGTGGCCGTCCCTACCCCTGCCGGCGAGGCCACCTACGATGCCCCTCCCTTCCGGGTGGTCAAAGGACTGATCCAGGGGGTCTGGGTGGACCTGACCATCCCCCGCGACCTCCCGGCCGGCACCTACACCGGCAAGCTCACCGTCACCGCGGAGAACGCAGAGCCTGTCGAACTGACCCTGAGCCTTCGGGTCTGGGACTTCGAGCTTCCCACCGAGCGCCACCTCGTCTGGACCGCCTGGTACAACAACTTCAGAAGGCTCTACCGGGGTTACTCGGCCGACCTCGCACAGCCATCACCGGAAATCCGGGAGACCGAAGCCCGTCTCTGGCAACTGTGCCACGACCACCGCATGAACCTCTCCCCCGGCTACGGGACGCCGGGCTACGACCTCCACCCCCAGGGTGAAGGGGCCGACCTGCAGGTCGACTGGGAGGCGTTCGATTCCACCTATGGCGGCTACCTGGACGGCTCGGCCTTCGCCGACGGCCAGCCCACCCGCATGTTCTGCCTGCCCGTGGCGGCCGGTCGCCCGGCCGACCTCTCCCAGGCCGATCGTCGGACGCTGCTCGCCAAGGTCGCTGAGCACTTCCTCGAAAAGGGCTATCATCTGGAGGACCACTTCGTCTTCCTCCCCGACGAGCCTTCGGAGAAGAAGCGAGGCTCTCTCAGGACCCTCGAGCACTTCGCCGACCTGGTCCACGGCGCCCACCCCGGACTGCGCACCCGGGCCGACATCTACACGGCCTTCACGCCCCTCTTTGTCACACGGTACGGCGCCTACATCGATAAATGGCAGGTGGCTGGAGAGCACATCCACCTCGACTGGCTGGCCAAGGAGATCGCCCAGGGCAAGCAGATGGGTTTCTACCAGGCCAGCGAGCCGGCCGTCGGCTCCGAAGCCCTGGACGGCGACGGGCTGTCGCTTCGCACCTGGGAATGGATCGCCTACAAGTACCGGATTCAGCACCTTGACCTGTACGCCATCGACGCCTTCCAGCGGGTCTGGGACAAATCACCGCCCAGCTCCATCTGGGTGGACCCCTACAACCAGGGCTGGCCCACCAACTCCCAGGGAGTGCTCGTCTACCCCGGCCGCGACCCGGTGCTCCGGGTGGTGGACACCTGGCAGCCCGTCGGGAGCATCCGTATGAAGCAGGTCCGCCGGGGCATGCAGGACTACGAGTACTTCTGGCTGCTCGATCAGAACGGCCAGGGGGAGTTGGCCGACGAGTTGGTGGACGGCGTCGTACGTCGAGCGCTGATGGACTCCTGGGTCGCCGGCAAGTTCACCAGCAAGCCCTGGGGTGCCTGGAGCCGCGACCCCGGCGACTGGGACGCGGCCATCCGCCGGGCGGGCGAGGCTATCGAGCAAGTCCAGAGCAAGAACTAGCAGTAGACCGGGGTCGCACCCCGGCCCCTGAGGAGGTGCATCGTGGCAGAGGAGCTGATCCTGACGACGGAGAAGATCGAGGCGACGCTGGACGTAGCGACGTTGCAGATATCGGTCCTGGACAAGGAGGCGGGCTTCACCTGGGAGACCCCCGACGACGGTCCCCACGACCTGGGCTATCGCATCGGCGAGGTCTCCCACGAGGTCTCCTTCGCCTCACCCGAGCTCGAGCGGAGAGTGCTTCGCACGGGCCCCACGAGTTACCGTGTCCTCTTCCCGCAGTTGAACTGCTTTGTGGGTTTCGCGCTGGCCTCGGGGCGAGAGGATGAGATCATCGTCGTCCTGGGCGAGGCCGAGGGAGGGGGCCGGGCCGTCCCCATGGCCGGGTCCTACCCCCGGAACTTCGTCACGCCCGTCTCGGCCGACGCCTACACCGTCGTCCCCAAAGGGATGGGCATGCTCGTCCCCGGTGACTGCAGTCAGGTCATCCGGGCCACCTACGACGCCGACTGCCTGGAAGACAACTCCGTTCGGCTGCAGAAGTACGCCGACATCTTCCGGGACGGCACACCCACCTTCTGGTGGGATATCCACGACGCCGTTGACATGGACGTGACCAAGTTCGGGGGTTTCCCGCCCCTGAACATGTTCGGGGCCAAGGCCGGGGGGAGCGCCTACCTGGCCCTCATCCCCACCCGCTTCGACTGGCACCTGGGCACCGAGCACGACCCCGGGGAACCCACCCGGCTCCGTCACTACTGGGTGCCTTCGATGCAGCGTCTGGGCTACGACCGTGAGGTCCGCTACCGTTTCCTGCCCGGGGCCGGGTACCTGGAGCTGGCCAAGGCCTACCGCCGATGGATCGCCGACCGCGGGGGCCTGGTGACCCTCCAGGAGAAGGCGGCCGAGCTTCCCCAACTGACCGACGGCAAAGGGGGCGTGGACGTCGGGATGGGCTTCGTCTCACACGACGTCCGCCGGAAGAGCTACCGGGTGGTCCGCACCTTCGAAGAGGGCATTCCCCTCGTGGTAGACTTCCAGAAAAGGACGGGCCTGAAGAAGGCCATCGTCACCGTCCGGGGCTGGCAGAAGTGGGGGCACGACCATCATTACCCCTCGCTTCTGCCCCCCAACAGCGACTGCGGCGGCTTCCCGGGCCTACAGAGGCTGGCCGGGGCCGTCCGGGAGATGGGCTATCACTTCGAGCTGGCCGGCGACAACTACCACGACATCGCCTTCGAGTCGCCCGACTTCAGCGAGGACGTGCTCATCAAGCGTCGGGACGGCTCCTACAACCGCTACACCATGTGGGCCTCGGGGATGACCTCGCTGCTGGCCCTCCCCTGGGCCTACAAGTTCCTGCGCCGGAACTTCGAGCTGGGCAAGATGGACTACCCGCAGACGCAAGGGCTCCTCGAGCTCATCCCCTTCGACTATTACTGGATCGGCAACTGGGGGGGCACCGGCGCCGAGGACTACAACCCCGTCTGTCCCATCGACCGCACCGAGCACCACAAGTGGGTCATTCGCATCCTCTCCTACATCCGCAGCAAGGGCAAGGTCCTGGAGATGGAGCACAGCAGCGAGTGGTGTGCACCCTACCTCGACCGGGTGAAGAATCGACCGGCGGCCATGGGCAAACCCAACCAGGACTCCATGGGCGAGTACCTGGGGGTGTGTCTGCCCCTTTGGAGCCTGGTCTTCCGCGACAGCACCGTGACCCGGATGCTGAACATGCCCTATGAGCGGGCCCTCTGCTACGGGGGCCATCCCTCGCTGGGGCTGCCTCTGGCTGAGGACTTCGAGTCCTCCGGGGCTCTCGACCGACTCCTGGTCCAGACCAGGCTCAACGAGGTGATCGGGTTTGACGAGATGGTCAGCCACCGGTTCCTGGACGGCAGTTGGACGCGTGAGCGCTGCGAGTACGCCTCGGGCGTGGCCGTCGAAGTGGACTGCGAGGCCCACACCTACCGGGTGGAGGGTCACCCGGCCTTTGACGGCAAAGACACGCCCGTCCCCGGCCGGGCCCGTTAGAAGAGTGAGCTCAGCAAGCTTCGCTTGTCTCGACGGTAAGCAGGGCCAGCCCGAGAAAAGCTTCTCTTGGACGCGTCGGTAGTGCAGTATGGAAGAGGCGGTGCCTCTGAGCGTCACCTGAGCGGGAAACGAACGGCCAGCCACGGAGGGCCCCACAAGGGAAGCGGGACGCAGCGGATGAGCTGGCGGAGAGAGAGGGATTCGAACCCCCGGTCCGCATAAGCGGACAGCGGTTTTCGAGACCGCCCCGTTCGACCACTCCGGCATCTCTCCATGTGATATAAGGTCAGGCCACAAAGTCAGTTGCGGAAGCCAGCAGCCCTGCCTCCTCTGCTGGCTCAACGCTACGGGGCGTTCTCAGTCCTACTTTCTCGGTCCAGGGCAGCTTCTCGACGCCTGCTCGTTTGTCCATTCTAAAGACTTGGGCGTAGATCGCAAGCGTCGTCTCCAAGGTGCTGTGGCCAGCGAGTTCCTGCACAACTTTCAGGTTCACGCCAGCACGTATCAGTGCGGTCACGTAGGTGTACCGTAGTGCGTGGATGTCTACCCAGCCATTCGACCTCCAGTCGCTCTCCGAGAAGCCCACCGCCGACGGGCGGTGGCCATGCTCCAGGAGGGTCTCGGAGTGCGCGAGGTGGCCCGCCGCGTGGGCGTCTGGCCAGGCTCGGTCGGCCGCTCGAAGGAGGCCTACGAGCGAGCCGGAAGGGAGGGACTCACGGCCAAACGCCATCCCGGCAGGAGCCCCAGATTGTCCGAGGACGACCGGCAGCAGCTGGCTCGCCTCTTGCTCCAAGGTCCCCAGGCTCATGGCTACACCACCGACCTCTGGACGCTGCCTCGGGTGGCGGAAGTCATCGAGAAGCACTTCGGCATCGCCTACCATCCCTCCCACGTCTGGCGCATCCTGCAGGCCATGGGCTGGAGCTGCCAGAAGCCGGAGCGTTGTGCCCGGGAGCAGGACCAGCAGGCCGTGCACCGCTGGCGCCGGCAGGACTGGCCGCGGATAAAAAAAGCCCGCGACCAGGGCCGGAGCCTGGTTTTCCTTGACGAGACGGGCTTTATGCTCCAGCCGGTGCTCCGTCGGACATGGGCTCCCCGGGGGCCGGACACCCATCCAGAAGTCCTGGGACCGCCACGACCGGCTCTCGGTCATCTCCGCCCTCACGCTGGCACCCTACTACCAGCGCTTCGGCCTCTCCTTTCGCATCCAGCGGGAGAACCTCCGCACCGACGATGTCCTGGAGTTCATCAGGTCCCTGCATCGGCATCTGCGCAGGCACCTCATCCTGGTCCTGGATCGCTGAAGCGTACACCGGGCCGCGGTTCGCCGACTGCTGGCCGCAGGGACGCCCTGGCTGGAAGTGGAATGGTTGCCGGCCTACGCTCCCGAGCTCAACCCGGTGGAGTACGTCTGAGGCCACACCAAGTACGCGGATCTGGCCAACTACCTGCCCGCTGATGTGGATGACCTGGCTGGCGAGGTGGCTCATTCCCTCGCCGCCAAACGGTCGCGTTCCCAACTCCTCCGTTCCTTCTTCCACCAGGCACAACTCAACTTATGAATCGTCTCATTAACTACGCAAGAGTCAATAGAGGCGGTCATCTCCTACTCGCCACCGTAGAAGCGCTGCCATGACACATTCACTGGTTCACGGCCTGGGGCCGAGATACCCCGCCTCTCCAGCAGCGAACCCTCGAGGCGGAATAGCTCGACCAGAGAATTAAGGCAATTCACCACCGCCTGCACTTCCGATATCTGACTCGCGACGAGGTCCCGCTGTGCCTGAGCAACGAGGAGAGAAGTCGATTTCCCAACACGAAACTTCTCGGTCTCTGCGCGCAGCTTTTCTTCTTGGAACCGTCGAGTAGCTGCTGTTGCTGCAATCTGTTCCCCGGCGCGGCTGACTTCAATGTAGGCGGACCGCACGTCCATTTGGACGAGCTGAGCGAGGTTGCCGAGAGCCTCTTCGGCCTGTTTGCGGGAGAGCACGGCCCGGAGATGACGGGCTTCTGCGTCCCGGTTGCCGATCGGGAATTCAAAGCCAATCCCCCCGGAGATGTCATAGCTTTTTCCAGCGATGTCCTCCACTGATCCGCCAAAGGACTCTGCATATCCTGTTTTTCCCAAGCTAATAAAGAGGTCCATTCTTGGCAGCAGGCCGTTCTTGGTTTTGACGATGTCCAGGTTGCCACGTTGGACACTCAGACGCGCTTGATTCAGGTCGGGCCGCATGCGCAGTGCCACGGCGACATGGGCTTCCACCTCGTCCAGTTTGACGTCCGGGACGACGGGCAGGTTCTTGAGGACTATGTCGCGTGCCCACAGGTCGCCTGCGGGGGGATTCAGCAGTCGCAGCAACCGCAGGCGGATGGTCGCCAGATTGCTGCGAGAATTGATCAGGGCCTCCCGCCGGAGCGCCACTTCCGCCTGCGCCGCGGCAACTTCTGTCTCGGCCAGTTTGCCGACGTTGATCCTTTCCTGAGTTTCATTGAGCTGTTGCTCGGCGAGGTTGAGGGATTGTTGGTAGATTTCGATCTGCCGTTGAGCGAGGGCGTAGTTCCAGTAAGTCACCTCGACTTCGGCGATGAGATGCTCTGCAAAGCCGCGCAGCTCGAACTGCGAGGACAACGTGTCCAGTCGTGCTTGGCGAAGATTGGCGAGGTTGACAGCCAAGCCGGCGCCTCTCAGAAGGGCCTGTGTTACCGTGAGGCCCAAGCGAGTAGCGTGCTGATCGCTATAGAGGTCGGACCAGTCACGGTCGGTAGTCAGTGCCACAGACAGCTCAGTGCCGGTAGGCAGGAACTCGGTAACTGCTGCGTCGGCGCCTGTCTGGGTGCTCGTCGTATCCGTCGTTCCGCCAGTTGTCGTGGATTCACGCCTGACGCGCTCACGAAAGGCAGAAAGCCCCGCTTCGAGAGTCGGATCAAATGTGGCGCGCTCCTGCTGCTCGTAGG
>CAZIBA010000026.1:0-10800 GCA_964536795.1 uncultured Planctomycetota bacterium
CCGGGGGCTGGAGACTCGGCAGGTGAGTAAGGGGTCGTCGGCCAGGGCGGTGCCGATACCGACGAGGATGGCGTCGCAGCGGCCCCGGAGCTCCTGCACCCGGTCGCGGGCGGCCTGGCAGCTCACCCAGCGGGCGTCGCCGGTGCGGGTGGCCACCTTGCCGTCCAGGGTCATCGCCCACTTGGCGGTAACGAAGGGCCGGCCGGTGGCCCGCAGCTTGAAATAGGGGGCGTTGAGTTCCTGGGCCTCGGTGCGCAGGAGCCCGACCTCCACGGTGATGCCCGCCGACTCCAGTTCAGGAAGGCCACCCAGAGCCACTGGGGGAAAGGGGTCCCGACAGGCAACCACCACCCGGGCCACTTCGGCCGCGACGAGGGCCTCGGTGCAGGGGGGTGTCTTGCCCTGATGGCAGCAAGGCTCCAGGGT
The DNA here is from genome assembly GCA_964536795.1 of uncultured Planctomycetota bacterium. Classification (GTDB taxonomy): domain Bacteria; phylum Planctomycetota; class DG-23; order CBDVDV01; family CBDVDV01; genus CAZIBA01. The sequence goes on from CAZIBA010000026.1 coordinate 427, forward strand.
GACGTAGAGGGTGGCCCCACGGGCGCGGTCAGCGGCGGCCCGGAGAGCTTCGACCTCCGCGTGGGGTCCGCCGAACTTCCGGTGCCAGCCCTCGCCCACGGGTTCACCGTCCCGCACCAACACAGCGCCCACCATCGGGTTGGGCTCGACGGCGCCACGACCTCTCGCCGCCAGCTTTAGGGCCCGGTGCATCCAGCGCCGGTCCGGGGCTTGGAACCGTCCGGTCATCGATGCGCCCCCGGGGTCAGAGTGTGGCCGCCGACGTCCGTCTACAAGGAGCGTCTGACGATCATCAGGCGGTCAAAGCGGACGTCGGCCCTCTCCAGCCGGCGGAGGTCCTCACGCTTCACCAGCTCGTCGAGGTAGAGCAGTTTTCGGCGGACGGTCTGGGAGCCGTCCCCGGGGTACCACTGTAGAGGCGACCGTCCCCAGGAGATGCTCAGACCGAAGGCGGTACGGAGCACGATGTCGGGTTCCCCTGGTCGTCGGCGGCCGCTGAAGTTGCTCACGTCCACGGCGGTGACGGAGAGCCGACGGTCGAGGCCCTGGACCTTGAGGAGCTGGGCCACGGCGCAGCCCGCCTCGACGGCCTCCTCGTCCCAGGGCTTGCCGGAGCGAGGGGGGGCCACAGCAGCCCCGGTAACCAGGGGAAGCTGGAAGTCCCGGCTGGGCCAGGAGCGCAAGCGGACGGGAAGTCGCACCCCTTCCTCGTCGGTGAGGTAGTAGCTGCCCCCGTGGTGGACGACGGCCGCGGGTCGGCGGAGGGTAAGCTCCAGTTTGAGCCGGTTGGGGAAGTGACGTTCGACCAGATGCACCTTCTTGACCCAAGGGTTGGCAGCGTAGGCCTGGGCCAGGCGGTCGGTCAGGCCGGGTTCCATGATGCTGAAGTGGTCGTCGTCGGGGATGCCGGGGATGACGGAGAGCTGTTGGCGGATCTCCGGTGTGACCCAGTCGGGCAACTGCGGGAAGGTGAGGGTGGCCGGGCTGACCTGGAACCGTTCCAGGCCCATCAGGTAGCTCTTCATCTCCAGCACCAGCAGGTAGCCGGCCACCACTATGAACACTACGAGCAGCGCGCGCAGCAGCACCTGAGCCAGCTTCTCTTCGACCCCCTCAGGCACGTGCGTTCGCAACCGCCCCCAGAAGCCGGGCCGCCGCGCCCTCGCCACCTGCTTGGCCATGGGTTCTTATCCTCCTCGTTCGGTCGTCATCCCGGCGTGTCGGCTGGAGGGGCAGTCCCTCAAGGCCAGCTCCACCAGCCGGTGGCACAATTCGGGAAACTCGATGCCCCGACGCCGGGCCGCCTCGGGGAACAGACTCGTGGGCGTGAAGCCGGGGATGGTGTTGAGCTCCAGAACGTAGGGCTCGGCCTCCTGCGACAGTCTCATGTCCACCCGGGCGAACCCCTGACAGCCCAGCACCTCGTAGGCGGCCAGGGCCGCCTCCTGCACCTGCCGGTAACAGGCCGGGGACAGGGAAACGTCGAAGACGTGCTCGGTGAGACCGGGCTGGTACTTGGCCTCGTAGTCGAAGAACTCGTGTGCAGGTCGGAGCTCGATGACGGGAAGTGGCTCCCCGTCCAGGATGCCCACGGTGAGCTCCCGGCCGGCGATAAAGGGCTCCAGCAGACCTTGCTTACCGTAGCTCAGGGCGTCCTCCACGGCCGTCCGCAGGCCTTCTGGCTGGCGGACGATGTGGACGCCGATGCTCGACCCCTGAGCGCCGGGCTTCACCACCAACGGGTAGCCCAGCTCGCCCGCTTCGGTCAGCAGCCTGTCCGTGGGGTCCTCAGCGGAGAAGGGAAGGTAGGCCGGTGTGGGGACGCCGGCAGCCCGGAAGGCGACCTTCGAGGCCAGCTTGTTCATCCCCCGGCGACTGGCCTCCACCCCGCTTCCGGTGTAGGGGATGTCCCGCGACTCCAGCAGCTCCTGGATTCGACCATCCTCCCCCCAGGTGCCGTGCAGGGCGATGAAGGCAGCGTCGATGGCCAGGTCGTCCAGCTCACGGAGCTGGTGGTCGTTGGCCAGCACGGAGTAGACCGTGTCGCCGGCCTGCTGGAGGGCCCGGGCGATGGCCTCGCCGCTGACCAGGGAGACCTCCCGCTCCGCCGACGTTCCCCCCATCACCACGGCCACCCGCAGGACTTCTTCCATCCTCACAACTCCCTCTCCGGCCAGAGCTGGACCTCCAGCTCCAGGGCCACGTCGAACTGCTCTTGCACCGCTCGGCGGGCCACTCGGGCCAGCTCGAGCACGTCCCCGGCCGTCGCCCCACCGCGGTTGACGATGAAGTTGGCGTGCAGGGAGGACACCTCTGCGCCTCCCAGCCGCCGACCCTTGAGACCGGCGCGGTCGATGAGCTCCCCGGCAGAGGCGCCCGTGGGGTTGCGGAAGATGCACCCGGCCGAGCGCTCCTTCAGGGGCTGGCCCGCTCGTCGCTCACTTATTATGTCGGCCATTTGCCCGGAAATCTTGTCTTTCACTCCCGGTCGAAGCTCCAGTTCGACCGCGGTCACCACCAGTTCACTCAGGTTGCTCCCCCGATAGCCGAAGCTGAGGGCGGCCCGGGGGAGCTTCACCCGCTCACCCTCACCGGTGAAACCGGCCACGCCCGCGACCAGCGGACCGATGTCACCCCACCGGCCCCCGGCGTTCCCCACCACGGCCCCGCCCAGCCTACCGGGGATGCCAGCCAGACCCTCCAGGCCCGCCAGACCCCAGTCGGTCGCTCGGCGAAGGAGCCGGGCCAGCTTGACCGCGGCCCCGGCCACCACCCGGACGCCCGACACGGTCAGGTACCCAAAGCACACACCCCGGGGCATCAGCACCATCCCGCGCACGCCCTCGTCGGCAACGACGAGATTGCTTCCTCCACCAAGCACCCGCCAGGGCACGCCGTGGCGGTGGCAGAGCCGCAGGGCCAGGGCCAGGTCGCCGTGATCCACGGGCGTACAGAGCCACTCGGCCTCACCGCCGATGCCCAGGGTGGTGTGAGGGGCCAGCGGCACCCGTCGCCTTACCTTGCGTCCCAAGGGACTGAAGAAGTCGTCGTCCGAGCTTCCAGACATCCCCCGCTCCCATAGTAACCAGCACGTCGCCCGGGGCCAGCTCCCTCAGCAGTGTCTCCTCGATGGCATCGAAGGTGGCGAGGTAGCGCACCTCCTCGGACGAGCGGCCCTTCTTTAGGATGGCCCGTACCAGATCGGCCGAGCTGATGGCCCGGCGTTCCTGCTCGCTGTCGCGGACGAAGTAGATGTCGGGCAGGAGCACCCGGTGGGCGTCGGCGAAGCTGTCGGCGAAGTCGGCCAGCAGGAAGCGGGTGCGGCTGTGCTGGTGGGGCTGAAAGACACACCAGAGGCGGGCCCCCGGGAAGTGCTGGCGCAGGGCCCTTAGGGTGGCCCGGATTTCCGTGGGGTGGTGGGCGTAGTCGTCCACCACCTCGACACCGGCTGCCCGGCCCACCCGTTCGAAGCGTCGGCGGGCCCCCTGGAACCGGGCCAGGGCCGACCGGCAGTCCTCCACGCCGGCCCCCGCGGCCACCGACAGGGCGACGGCCGCCAGGGCGTCGGCCACGAAGTGGCTGCCCGGTACGGCCAGCTCGAACCGGCCCAGGTCCGCCCCCCCGTGGATGAGGGAAAAGGCGTAGCACCCCTGACTGTCCAGGAGGCGCCAGGCCGACCAGTCGGCCGGGGCCTCGACGGCGAAGGTCTCCACGCCGGCATCGATGTCCGAGGCCGCCCGCTCGGCCCGGGGGTCCTGTCCGTTCACCACCAGCAACCCGTCGCCGCGCACCTGACCGGCAAACTCGCTGAAGGCCTCGATGATGTCCTCCAGGTCGCGGTAGTAGTCCAGGTGGTCCTCCTCGACGTTGGTGATGGCGGCGAAGGTCGGGTGCAGGTTGAGGAAGGAGCGGTCGTACTCGCAGGCCTCCACCACGAAGTGGGGACCGCGGCCGCTGCCACTGCTCCCCCCCAGCTCGGGCACCTCCGCCCCCACTACGAAGGACGGGTCCAGACCGGCCTCCTTCAGGATGCCCGTCACCATGGCCGTGGTGGTGGACTTGCCGTGAGTGCCGGCCACGGCGATGCCGGTGTGCTCATCCATCAGTTGCCCCAGGGCCTGAGCGTACTTGAGGCAGGGCAGGCCGCGTCGGTGGGCGGCCTCCAGCTCGACGTTGTCGGGCTCGATGGCGGCCGAGATGACCACCAGCTCGGCCTCGGGCGGGACGTTCTCAGCCTGGTGACCCACCACGACCCGGGCGCCCAGAGCGCGGAGCTGCTTCAGCAGGTGACTGTCCTGGAGGTCGGAGCCGCTCACCGTCCGGCCTCGGGCCAGGAGCATCCGGGCGATGCCGCTGGTGCCGATCCCTCCGATGCCGATGACGTGAACGTGTCGGGCTCTTAGCGTAACGCTCGCTCGGGTTGCCCCGTCATCTCTTCGATTCACCAAGTTTTTCGCACCCCCGCCATCAGCGCGGCCCCCCGGGCCTGTGGGTGCCGGCACAACGTCTCGATGCACTGACCGACGAGCCCCGCGGCTTCAGGCCGGGCCACCGACGCCAAGGCCCGGACCATCTCGCGCCGACGACCCCTGTCTGTCAGCAGCTCCTTCACCAGGGGTGCCAACTCGGCACGCTCGAACTCCGACTCCTCCACCACCACCGCCCCACCGACATGGGCCAACAAGCGGGCATTGGCCCGCTGGTGGTCGTCGGTGGCGTAGGGGTAGGGCACCAGGATGGCCGGGAGCCCCGTGGCCGCCAGTTCGGCAAGGGTGGTGGCACCGGCCCGGGCCACCGCCAGCTCGGCCAGGGAGTAGAAGTCGCCGATCTCCTTCAGGAAGGGGGTGACGTAGGCGCGCACGCCGGCGCGGCCGTAGGCCTCTGCCACCCAGGCCCGGTCGAGCTCGCCGGCCTGGTGGACCACCTGGAGGTGGGGAAGCTCCCGGGCGAAGGCGGGCAGGGCCTCGGTCACCCAGCGGTTGACGGCCGAGGAGCCCTGGCTCCCACCCAGGACCAGCAGGACGGGCGAGCCGGCCCGGAGCCCGGCCTGCTGGCGGGCCCGGTCCGCGTCACCGGTCAGCACCTGGGCCCGGAGCGGGTTCCCCGTCGCCACCGCGCGGTTCCGCCGCCAGAGGCGCTCCCGTGCCTCCGGCCAGGCCAGGCAGACCACGTCGGCCACCAGCGAGAGGAGGCGGGTGGCCCGGCCTGGAATGCTGTTCTGCTCCAGGACCACCAGTGGTCGGCCCGAAGCCCAAGCCGCCAGCCCCGGGGCCACGCTGCCGTAGCCCCCCAAAGCCACCAACACCAGGACGTTGAGCTGGCGAAGATGTCTTAGAGAGCGGATCACGGCGGCGGTCTGCGAGACCACGGTCAGCGGCCACCCCCACCAGCGTCCGGGCGAGGCCCGGGCAGCCAGGCGGACCAGCTCGAACTCACCCGTCCCCAGCAGCCGCTGTTCCAGGGGCCGGCCGGTGACGAAGAAAACGACGCCGAGCTCCGCCTGGGCCTGTCGCAGCCAGCGGGCCACGGCCAGCCCCGGGCAGAGGTGTCCGCCGGTGCCGCCCCCGGCGAAGGCCACGACGGGCCACCCACGCCGACCGGTCATCACCCGCTCCCCCCACTCCCGTCCTCCCGGGCGATGCTCACCACCATACCCACGGCCAGCATACAGAAGAACAATGAAGAGCCCCCACAACTGATGAAGGGCAGCGGGATGCCCTTGGTGGGCAGGGCCTTGGCCACTACCCCGATGTGGATGAGCGCCTGCATCCCCAGCCACAGCCCCACCCCACAGGCGGCCAGGAAGCCGAAGCCGTCGCGGGCCCGGTGGGCCACCCGGAACACCTGCCAGATGAGCAGCACGAACAGTCCGATCACCAGCAGGGCCCCCAGGTAGCCCAGCTCCTCACCGATGATGGAGAAGATGAAGTCGGCGTCGGCCTCGGGGAGGAAGTAGAGCTTCTGCTGGCTCCCGCCCACCCCCAGGCCGTAGAGCCCACCCGACCCCAAGGCGATGAGCGACTGGATGACGTGAAAGCCGTAGGTATCCGGGTACTGCCAGGGGTCCAGGAAGGCCAGCAGTCGGCGCATCCGGTACTCCCAGTGGGTCACCAGGTACCACAACACCGGCAGCGCCGCCAGCACCGTGGGCACCAGGTAGAGCAGCCTGACCCCGGCCACGAACATTGCCACCAGGCCGATGGCCCCTATCAGGCAGGCGGTTCCGAAGTCAGGCTCCACCAGAATGAGCACGGCCAGCACCCCGGTCACCAGAAGCGCGGGCAGGTAGCCCTCGGCTAACCGGCGGGGGCGCCCCTCCTTCGCGCTCAGCCACCAGGCCAGCCACACCACCAGGGAGAACTTGGCCAGCTCCGAGGGCTGAAAACCCACGCCGTGGAAGCGCAGCCAGCGGGTGGCCCCGTGGACCGTGCTGCCCACCCCGGGGACCAGCAGCGCCCCCAGAGTTCCCAGGGTCAGCAGCAGCAAGGGCCAGGCCGCCCGCCTGTACCAGGCCACGGGCACGAAGCTGGCCATCCCCAGGGCCGCCAGTGACAGGAAGACCCAGGCCAACTGCTTCAGGAAGTGGGTGTTCCCCCAGAAGGTTGGTGAATCGGCCATGGTGGTGGAGAAGGCCATCACCACACCCACGGCGACCAGCAGGGCCACCGCGATGACCAGCTCCAGCGGAGCAGCCCGCGCCGCCTCCGGGTGCCCTGGTCTCCTCGTTGTCGTCTGTGCGAACACGCTTTCCCCCTAACGCAGCTTGAGTGTGGCGACGCTGAAGGCCGCCAGCACGGCGGCCACGATGAAGAAGCGGACGGTGATCTTGGTCTCGGGCCAGCCTTTGAACTGGTAGTGATGGTGGAGGGGCGTGCAGAAGAAGACCCGCCGGCCCGTGCGTTTGAAGTGGAGCACCTGGATGACCACCGAGAGGGCCTCGACCACGAACACCCCACCGACGATGAGCAGCATGAGCTCCTGGCGGGCGGCCACGGCCACGTACCCCAGCCCCCCACCCAGGGCCAGTGACCCGGTGTCCCCCATGAACACCGTGGCCGGGTAGCAGTTGAACCAGAGGAAGGCCAGGCCCGCTCCGGCGATGGCCCCAGAGAAGACGGCCAACTCGCCCACGCCCGGCGCGTAGGGGATGAACAGGTAGCGGGTGAAGTCAGCCCGGCCGGCCAGGTAGACCACCACAGCCAACGCCAGGTCGGCCATGATCACGCAGCCGATGGCCAGGCCGTCCAGGCCGTCCGTCAGGTTGACCGCGTTGGACGTCCCCACGCAGACCACGGACGTGAGCAGCAGAAAACCCAGGAAGCCCAGCGGCAGGTAGGTGCCGGCAGCGAAGGGCAGGGCCAGACGGGGACCGGCCAGCACCCCCTCGGGCGACTGGAAGTAGCGGACCGGCCAGGGTCCGCCCTCAGCGGTGAGGTAGTAGAGGGTGACCGCCACCCCCACCCCCACCAGGGCCTGCACGGTCAGCTTCTGCCGACGGCTGAGTCCGTGACGGGTGGCGTGGGTGAGCTTGATCCAGTCGTCGATACCCCCCAGAAGCCCCAGGACCACCACCACCACCAGGGCCAGCATCACGTAGAGGTTGTCCAGTCTGGCCCAGAGGAAGGTGGCCCCGAGCAGGCCAGCCAGGATGATGAGCCCGCCCATGGTGGGCACCTTGGCCTTGTCCTTGTGGAGCTCGGCGATGACCGGGGAGTCCGTTTTCTCGGTGCGCTCAGTGATCTTCAGCCGGCTGAGCCAACGGATGATGGCCGGGCCGGCCACCACCCCGATGAGGAAGGCCGTCACCGTCGCCCCGGCCACACGGAAACTGATGTAACGGAAGAGCCGAAAGACCGAGAAGAACTCGTACTCGCGAAACAGCCACTGGTAGCAGAGCAGATAGAGCACCTCTACCCCACCTCCCTATCGACGAGGGCGTCCCGGACGACCTCCACCAGCCGTTCAAGCTCCATGGCCCGGGAGCCCTTCAGCAGGACCACGTCACCGGGCTGCAGTTCCCCGAGCACTGCCGGCGCCAGCTCCGCCAGCGTGGCGAATGTGTGAATGGCCGAGGCCGGGAAGCCGCCCGCCAGCGCCCCCTCGGCCACCTCCCCAGCGAACTCCCCCACGACGAAGAGCCCGTCCAGCTTCTGGGCCGCCACCCGCAGACCCAGCTCCTGGTGGAAGCGGGGACTGTCCGCACCCAGCTCCTTCATGTCTCCGGCCACCAGGAACTTGCGACCGGCCACCTGGCGGCGACCGAACTCACTGAGGGCCGCGCTCATGCTCACCGGGTTGGCGTTGTAGGCGTCGTTGATGATGGTCACCTGACCCAGGCGCAGCTCCTCGAAGCGCATAGCGGGAAGACGGAAGCCGGCGAACCGCCCGGCGACCTCGGCCGGGGTCAGTCCCAGCCGTCGGCAGACGGCCACCGCGGCCAAGGCGTTGGACAGGTTGTGGAGCCCGGTCACCGGGAGCACGAACCCCTGGACGCCGTTCAGCTTGAAGCTCAGTTGGCGAGCGTCCTGGACCACCTCGGTGGCGAAGACGTCGGCCTCCGGGGTGAGTCCGAAGGTGACGAGCTTCCCCCTGAGTTTGGGGACGATGCGTCGACACCAGTCGTCGTCCCAGTTGAGGACGGCGGTGCCGTCCTCCTGGAGTGCGTCCAGCAGCTCGGCCTTGGCCTGGGCCACACCGGCCAGGCTGCCCAGGCCCTCCAGATGGGTCAGGCCGATGTTGGTGATGACGCCGACGTGAGGTTGGGCGATTGCCGCCAGTCGGCGGATCTCACCTGGGGCGCTGGTGCCCAGCTCCAGCACGGCCAGGTCGGTGGTCGGGTCGATGTCGAAGATGGTCAGGGGGAGGCCGACGAAGTTGTTGAAGCTCTTCTGGGCCTTGACCACCCGGAGGCCGGGCCGAAGCAGGTGGGCCACCATCTCCTTGGTGGTGGTCTTGCCGTTGCTCCCGGTGATGGCCACCACGGTGGCCGAGACCCGTCCCCGGTAGTAGCGGGCCAGGTCACCCAGGGCGACCAGTGGGTCGTCGACGGCGAGGATGGCCCCTTCACGGGCACCCACACCCGGGTCCCGGCCCACCAGGGCGGCCACCGCCCCCCGGTCCAGGGCGTCGGCCACGAACTGGTGACCGTCGACGCGCTGCCCGGCCAGGGCCACGAAGAGGGCCCCGGGCCGGGCCTGTCGGCTGTCCGTCACCACCGCCGTCACCGGCTGGGGGGAGTGCGGCCGGGCCAGGAAGCGACCCCTGACGGCACTCCGCACCTCGGTAAGGGCAAGCTCCTTCACCTGACCGGCTCCTTCGCCGCCACTTCGTATCCCAGTTGCCGCAGGGCCTCCCGGGCCACGACCCGGTCGTCGAAGGGACGACGGTCGCTCCCCACGATCTGGTAGGGCTCGTGACCCTTCCCCGCGATGAGCACCAGGTCGCCGGGCCGGGCCCCTCCAAGGGCGTCGGCAATGGCCCGGGCCCGGTCGGCCTCCACCTGCACCCGTCTCCGGTCGGTGATGCCGGCCAGGACCTCCTCGATGATGGCCCCAGGTTCCTCCCCTCGCGGGTTGTCGCTGGTCACCCACACCTCGTCGGCCCAGTCCACGGCCACCGTTCCCATCCGTGGCCGCTTGGAACGGTCACGGTCTCCGCCGCAGCCAAAGACCAGGATGAGCCGGCCCCGAACCAGTGGCTTCAGCGCCTCCAGGACGTTGGCCAGGGCGTGGTCGGTGTGGGCGTAGTCCACCAGCACGGTGAAGGGCTGCCCCGCCTCCACCCGCTCCAGCCGACCGGGGACGTTCCTTAGGGCCTCGATGCCGGTCGTGACGACGTCGAGGTCCACACCCATGGCCCAGGCCGTGGCCGCTGCTGCCAGGCAGTTGAGCACGTTGTGACGACCCACCAGAGCGGTGCTCACCTCCCGGCTTCCACCTTCCACCTGCAGGCGGAAGCGGGTACCGGTTGAGTGCACCTGGAGGAGTCGCCCGCGGACCTCGGCGTCGCTGTCCACACCGTAGTGCACCACCTGCTCGGTACCGGCGGCCCGGGCCAGGGTCGCCGAGAACGCCTCGTCGGCGTTGAGGACGGCCAGGGCCCGTTCGTCCAACTGACGGAAGAGGATGGCCTTGGCCTGGCCGTAGGCCTCCATGGTCCCGTGCACGTCCAGGTGTTCCGGTGCCAGGTTGGTGAACACCGCAGCCCTGAAGCGTACGTCGTCGGCCCGGTGGTCCACCAGACCCTGACTGGAGACCTCCATCACCACCGCCCCGTGCCCCAGCTCCCGCGCCCGGGCCAGGAACCCCTGCAGCTCCAGCGACTCAGGTGTGGTCCAGCGGGCGGGCCGTCTCTCCTCTCCCAGCCACTCCTCCA
>CAZIBA010000027.1:0-10741 GCA_964536795.1 uncultured Planctomycetota bacterium
GGCGTCTTTCCCGTGGTCTTCCATCCGTCCATCACCGGCCTGCTCATCCACGAGGCCCTGGGCCACAACGCCGAGGCCGACGGTGTCTGGGCCGGTGAGAGCATCCTGGCCGGGAAGCTGGGTGAGGAGATCGCCTCACCCCTGGTGACCGTCATCGACGACCCCACCATCCCCGGCCTCTACGGGTCCTACGGCTTCGATGACGAGGGCACCCCGGCCGAGCGCACCGTCATCATCGACGACGGTAGCCTCACCAGTTACCTGCACAACCTGCAGAGCGCCGCCCGCCTGGGCCAGGTGCCCAACGGCCACGGCCGCTGCGACGGCTACGCCTTCCCCCCCATCGTCAGGATGAGCAACACCTTCCTGGCCCCCGGGGAGGCCAGCTTCGAGGAACTGCTCCGCCCCATCGGCCGAGGCATCTACCTCGAACGGGGGAGCTGGGGCTACGTCTTCGTGGAGAAGGGCAACTTCACCTGTCACGCCTCGGTCAGTCGGCTCATCGAGAACGGCCAACTGGGCGACCTGCTGCGTGACGTCTCTGTCTCCGGACTCACCCTGGAGGTGCTCAGGGACGTGGATGCCGTGGCCTCCGACCTGGACATGGCCATGCCCGGCACCTGCGGCAAGGGGGGTCAGGGCGCTCCCATCAACGCCGGCGGACCCCACGTACGGGTGCGTCGGCTGGTGGTTGGCGGCCAGGGGACTTCACAGTGAGCTGGCGGACGGGAACACACGGGAGCCGACGATGAGCACGGACCGGTGGGCAGGGACCGGCGGCGAACTGCTGGAACTGACCCGGCAGGCGTGTGTCGCGGCCACCGGGGCCGGTGCCGACTGCGCCGACGTGTTGGCTGCCCGTTCCCACGAGCTGGTCGTCGAGGTGGAGAAGAGTGCCATCGCCTCGGCCGAGACGGTCCACTCGCAGCGCCTCTCCGTACGGGCGGTCGTGGACGGGGGCCGGGGCATCGTCCACGTGCGCGGAGCCGACGGTGAAGCGGCCCGGTTCGCCGGCCGTCAGGCGGCCGAACTTGCCCGCCAGGCCAGTCCCGACCCCGACTTCGTCGATCTGCCCGGGCCCGGGCCCGCCCCCGGCGTGCCCGGGATCTTCGACCCGGCCGTCGACGCCCTCACGGTAGAGGACGTGGTGAAGCTGGCAGCCAGCAACATCGGGTCCGCTCGGTCCGTCACCGCCGAAGCCCTGGTGGCCGGAAGCATCAGCGCCTACACCAACGAGTCGGCCGTGCTCAACTCCCGGGGTGTGGCCAGGACCCAGCGCACGAGCTCGCTACAGGGGGGCATGCTGGTCATCGTCCGCCAGGGAGAGGACGTGGGTTCCTACTACGACTTCGACGTGGGCAGACAGCTCTCCGACGTGGCCCTCGGGGCGCTGTCTCTGGAGGCGGCCCGTTGGGCGCTGCGCTTCCTGAAAGCGCGGGCCGTCCCCTGCAAACGGATGGCCCTGGTGTTGGGGCCGCTGGCATCCTTTGGCTTCCTGCGGGGTCTGGCCGCCAACTGCAACGCCGAGAGCATCCAACGTCGGCGGTCCTTCCTGGTCGGTCTCCAGGGAGAGCGCATTGCCTCTCCTCACCTGACCCTGACCGACGACGGCCTGGAGCCCGCCGGTATCGCCTCGGGAGGGTTCGACGGTGAGGGGGCGGCCCGTCAGCGAGTCACCCTCATCCGGGAAGGGGTCTTCGAGCGCGTGCTCCACAACTCTTACACGGCCCACAAAGCGGGCGAGGCGAACACCGGGCACGGAAGCCAGGGAGGCGGCATCGCTCCTACTAACAGCCAGGTGCAACTGGGCGACCGAACGGCCGAGGAGATCATCGCCGACACTGAGGAGGGCATATACGTCAACGCCGGGGGCATCAGCGCCAACCCGGTCAGCGGCGACGTCTCCTCTTCGGTGGACTTCGGGTTCAAGATCGAGCGGGGCGAGTTGGCCTACCCGGTTACCAATACGATGGTGGCCGGCAACGTGCTGGACTTCCTAAAGAACATCGACGCCGTCTCCAGCGACTGCCGGCGCGAGCCTGGGAACACGCTTCCCACCCTGCGCATCCTGGACGTCCAGGTGGCCGGGTCGGGCTGAGGGACGGTCCCCCACCCCGGTCCTACCGGCCGAGGGTTGACGACACCCGTGCCCTGCAGAGGACGACAATGGAAGTGACTACGGGCAAAGCCCGGTACCGACCCTTCCGGCCCAGCGACCTGAAGGCAGTGCGCGAGATCATCGGGCAGAGCTTCGCCGAGGAGATCAACAGCAACCCCCAGGCCCTGAGTGAGTACCTGAGCGAAGCCTACTACCAGCCAGGGAACCTGTTCGTGGCCGAGTCAGACGGCCGGGTGGTAAGCCAGATGGGTTTGCGGGACGGTAACTTGTGGCTGTCCGGCCGCCCCTTCCCGGCTGCCCTGGTGGGGACGGTGTGCACCCGGCCGGAGGTCCGCGGCCAAGGCATCGGCGGAGGCATGCTCCGTTACAGCTTCGAGGTGCTCACGAACTGGGGCGTGGCGCTCAGCTACCTGCACACCATCCCCGACCGATACAACTTCTATCGTCGACTCGGATATACCGAGACCGTACACCAGCAGACTGTCCTCACGGTGGAGCTGGACGAACTGGGGCCCGGGCTACTGGCTCAGCAGGTGTCGCTCCCCGACGACGTCCGTCGACGCCGGGCCCTGCCCGCCGACGCCGCCATCCTGGACGTGCTCTACCGGGAGACCACAGCCAGAGGTTCGGGGGCGTGGGAGCGAAACGACCTCTTCTGGAAGCGTCGGCTCCTGGGCCGGCCCAAGCTCTGGCTGTCGGGCTGCCCGGACTTCGAGTTGGCGGTGGGCGGGCGGCCGCTGGCTTACGTGGCTGCTGTCCGCGAGGACAGCGAATGGCAGGTCCTGGAGGTGGCCTTTCGGCAGGGCGCAGAGGGCGCCGTCCGCTCGCTCGTGGCCGGGGTGTTGGAGGCGGCCCGCACGGTGGGGGCAAAACGGGTGCGCATCACCCTCCCCCGTTGGCTGGGGTCCGAGGAGCTCCTGAGTGCCTTGGCTTCCCGTCGGGAGGCCAAGCGGGAAACCGTCTTCGTCAGACTGCACCACGTGAGCAGGTTCCTTGAGCTGGCCAGGCCGGTGCTGGCCGAGCGGGCCGACACCGCTGACCTCACCGTGGGCCTCTCCGTCGTAGGTACTCCCAGCCAACACCTCCAGGTGGGCTCGGGCAGCCGACAGCTCTCGCTGGCCCTAAGACCCAGCCAACTGGCCTCCCTCTTCTACAACGGCGAGGCCCTGCCCCGATTACTGGAAACCGACGCCCTCAAGGTGCGTCCCGCAAGCTCCGACTCGGCAGAGCTCCTGGGTCTCCTCTTCCCTCCCACGGACGCCGGCCGCTTTCCGATGGACGGCTACTGAGACAGCGAGCACCGGTCCGGAGGCAAGGGGCTTCAGCCCCTTGTCCCTTCACACGGGGTCTGGGAGGTGGGGGCTGGTGCGACCAGTTCGGCAGCCATTGTGCGGAACTGGTCGGCCGCGTGGCTGAAGAACCGCTTGTAGGCCGGGCAGAGGTAGGAGGCCACCCGCTTGGGGTCACCCACGAACTGCCGGTCCTTCAGGCACCCTCCCAAGCACAGTTCCCGCCACTTGCACTCCCGGCACTGGGGCGCCAGCATCGCCTTCATCGAGGCGAAGGCGGAGCGCTTTCCGCTGAGGAAGACGTCGGTCAGGTCGTCCTTGAGGACGTTCCCCAGGTGCCAGCGCCGGGTGACAAAGAAGTCGCACGGGTAGACGTCACCCGAGTGCTCGACGACCAGATAGCTGTCACACCGCTCCCCCAGGATGCAGAGCGGCGAGGTGCCGGTGACGAGCCTCTCCAGGATGGCGTCGAAGAGCCTGATGGAGACCCGTCGGCCGTCGGCAAGCCAGACGTCGAAAAGCTCGCAGAGGAAGTGTCCATACGCTTCGGCGTCCACGGTGAAGGACGCAGCTCCACCCGCAGGATCACGTTCCACGCAGGGGATGAACTGAAGGAACCGGAGACCCTCCCCCACGAAGAAGCGGTACAACTCCTCGGCCTTGCCTACGGTGAGAGGTGTGAGCACGGACAGGATGTTGAAGTCCACGCCGTGTCGGCGGAGAACGGCGACCGCCCTCATCGCGTCGTCGAAGCTGCCCCGGCCGCTGCCCCGCTTCCGGTACGGGTCGTGGAGCTCTTTGGGCCCGTCCAGGCTCAAGCCCACCAGGAAGCGGTACTGAGCCAGGAACTCCCCCCACTCGTCGTCGATGAGAAGGCCGTTGGTCTGAAGGGAGTTGGCCACCACCTGCCCCGGAGAACCGAGCCGGGACTGGGTCGCCACCACCTGGCGGAAGAAGTCCAGACCCGCCAGGGTGGGCTCTCCTCCCTGCCAGGAGAAGGCAGCGGGAGAGAACCCCGGACGGAGCAGTTGACCCACCATGGCTTCGAGCACGCGGGCGTCCATCCGCCGACGACCCCGGTACATCCGTCCTACCCGGCGGTAGAAGCAGTACTCGCAGCGCAGGTTGCAGTTGGACGAGACCGGCTTCACCAGGAGCGAGAAGGGCTTGAGCTCCGCTGCTCTTTCAGCATCTCCTTCAGTCACAGCAACCCCCTTCGAAAGACCCTTCGGCCCGGAATCTGCTTCTATCATAGGCCAGCAGGCGAACGCCCAGCAAGCACTAAGGAAGCTGATTGACAGGCCGTCGGCCACGCGGTAGCCTGACGGGAAGTGATCCCGGGGAGCTGCGTTTCTGAACATTGCCCGTTCAACGGTCGTCCATATGGTGTGGGGGCGGACGTTTGCCACAAACCGGAGGAGGGAGATCATGAGGGTGCCGCTTGGAGCGACCGTGTCGTTCGTTCTCTTACTGGCAGCGATGGTGTGGGCACAGGAAGGACCCCGGCTCGGGCTTGCCGCCAAGTACCCGGGGGACGTGGGCGTCCAGGAACACGAGCTGGTGATCTTTGCCGACGGGTTTGAGTCGGGCGACACCAGTGCCTGGAACGAGGGGGACCGGCGGCCGGAAGAACATGCGGTCGTTGTCGTGACAGACCCCCACAACGTCCACAGTGGGAGGTACGCTGCCCGGGCCGACTACATCAAGGGGGAAAGCCAGGCCGGTGGCATCAGCCACTCTTTCCTGCCCGGCTACGACGAGATCTACGTCCGCTGGTACGTGAAGTTCAGCAAGAACTTCATCGTTGAGAACGACCTCCACCACCAGCGCATCCAGGGTCGGCGAAGCCGGGGCGAACGCCAGTGGGTCAGCGCCGGAAGTCGACCCAAAGGTGACGACGCCTTCAGCGCCGGTGTCGATGCCTACACCAGGTGGAAGAGGCACCCCGGAGCAGGCTACTTCCACTTCTACAGCTACTTCCCGACCATGAAAGCGGGCTGGCAGGACAAGTACTGGGGCAACATCACCAATCCCGAGACTCCCATCATGATTCAACCCGACACCTGGTACTGCGTCGAGCACCGCTGCAAGGTCAACACCGTCAAGGAGGACGGCACCCACCTGGAGGATGGCGAGCAGGAGCTGTGGGTGAACGGCATCCCTCAGGTTCTGGTCACGGGACGGGTCTGGCGGACCTCAGACATACTGCTCTGCAACGCCTGCAGCATGGGTTTCTGGATGACGGAGGCCCCCAAGCAGGACCAACAGATGTGGGTGGACGACGTGGTGGTGGCCCGCACCTACGTCGGCCCTATGGTCACGGAGCGGTCGGCCTCTGAGGAGTAGGTGAATGAGAGCTTGCGTGACCGCTCTTGCCGTCTGTGCACTTGCGGCCTTTCTGTCGCTCGCCTCCTGGGCTGAGGAGCTTCCCCAGGGACGGGGCCTGGCCGCCAAGTACTCAGGCGACGCGGGAATCGGCAAGGATCCGGATGTGGTCTTTGTCGAGGACTTCGAGGAGAAGACGCTGGAGGAACTCCTCACGCGCTGGACCGAGAGCGAGAACCCGAACGACCGGGCCCTGGCTCTGGTTGGGGATGCGCCTGCTGGGAGTGCCGGTGGGCAATCGCTGCGGATAACGGCGACCCGGGGCCAGGACACGGGGGGCTACCTGTTCAAGGTCGTCCCGCCCGGTGAGGATGAGCTCTACGTCCGCTTCTACACGAAGTTCGCCCCCGACTACGGCTTCTGCCACCACTTCGTGCGCATCCGGGGAATGATCGACCCCGTGCCCTACCCAGTGGGCCAGATCAGCAAGGGGCCCAGCAGCAAGTGGTGCGGCACCGACGTCGAGCCCCTGAGCGCCTCGCAGGTCGGTCGGAGCGCAGCGCCGCTGCCACCACCGGGCATCTGGGCAGTCTCTTCCTATTGGCCTGAGATGAAAAGCTGGCAGGGACCGGGAGGCACCATTTTCTACCCCGACCTCTTCGAGCCCAAGGAGCCGGTACCCGTGCCCCGGGACCGCTGGGTCTGCGTGGAGATGATGGTGAAGATGAACACCTCCCCCGAGAAGAGCGACGGGGAGCAGGCGCTCTGGATCGATGGGAAGTTGGTGACCCACCTTGGCCCCGACACGGTCCGCGGGTACTGGCGCCGGGACAAGTACATCTTGGACGACCAGAAGGGCACCTCCTTCGAGGGCTTCCGCTGGCGCCAGGACGTGCGACTCAAGTGGAACCGTCTCTGGCTGCTTCACTACGTCACCGAGAGGCTTTTTGAGAAGACCGATGCCTACGCCTCCGAGCATCCCGAGGCCACGGTCAACACCAAGAGCGCAGCCGTCTACTTCGACAACATCGTCATCGCCCGCAAGTACGTCGGCCCGGTAGAGCCCGTCGTCGAGGGCGGTTCGGCTCAGGAACAGTAACAGCTAAGGAGACAAAGCATGGTCGGCAAAGTGTTGGTGGTGTCGCTTCTTCCTTGCCTCCTCCTCGTTGCGCTCACCTTCGCCCAGGAAGGAAGGGCCTCCAGGACGGTACTGCCCGAAGGGCCGGGCTTGGCAGCCAGGTATCCGGGTGACGTGGGCATCGAGAAGGACCCGGCCGTCGTCTTTTCGGAGAACTTCGAAGCTGGTGGAGTGGATCCCCTCAAAGGGCGCTGGTCTTCGGTGGGGAACAAGGCCGGTGCGCTTGCGATCTCCGAGGCGGTGCCGCCGGGCAGCGCTGGCCAGCACTCCTTGGCCGTGGCCGCAAAGCGTGGAGAGAACGAGGGTGGCTACCTCTACAAGGTCCTCGAGCCCGGCTACGACGAGCTCTACGCGCGGCTCTACGTCAGGTTCGCGCCCGACTACGGCTTCGACCACCACTTCTGCTCCCTGGGCGGCGAGATAGACCCCAAACCGTATCCCGTCGGCCGGGCCGGTCAGCGGCCCACCAAACGCTTTGGCACGGGCATCGAACCCACCACGGCCCTGCTCCACACCTACCCGCCGAAGAGGTTCCCGCCGCCCGGCTTCTGGCACTTCTACACCTACTGGCCCGAGATGCACAGCTGGCAGACGGTTGAGGGCAAAGCGGACGGACGGCCCAACGCCTACTACGGCAACAACTTCACGCCAGCCGAGCCCGTTCTCGCGCCCCGCGGCGAGTGGATCTGCGTCGAGTGGATGGTCAGACTGAACTCCGACCCGGAGAAGTCCGACGGGGCGCAGCGCTTCTGGATCGACGGCAAGCTCGTCGGCGATTGGGGTCCGGGATCGGTCGAAGGGTACTGGGTTCGCGAGAACTTCCGCATCGTTCCCGGCGACGAGCGGCAGAAGCCCTTCGAGGGCCTCCGCTGGCGGGACGACATGGCTGTTACCATCAACAAGTTCAAGATCGAGAACTACGTCTCCGAACGCTCCTTCGAGAGCGCCGACAGATACAAGACCGAGCACCAGGGTTTCTCGATAAACGACAGGGAGTACACGTGCTGGTTCGACGATATCGTAGTGGCCACGGAGTATGTCGGACCTCTGAACCTCGACCAGTAGGTAGCAGAGAGGAGCGAAAAGTGAAGGGAACTCTTCCGCGCGTTATCGGTGTCGGTGTGACAGTATGCGCCTTGCTGGCTTTCGCCCTGGCGTCCGGCGCTCGGCCGGCCTTGGCGTCCGGCTTCGAATACGATTCGCGCCTGGTCTACGACTTCTGCGCCCCCGACCAGGTGCTCTCCCACGAAGGCGGGACAGCCGACTGGGGCTACTACTACCAATATGAGACCCACAACGGTTCCCTCACGGGACCGGGGACTTTTCTCCTGGCACCGTGGAACACCTGCCAGGAGAGCCCCGACTATACGTATCTCCTCTGGAAAGGCTCGGGGAAGGCCACGTTCGTGCTCCGGGGGGCTGAGGACAACGGCAAGGCGAGCGGCGCGCCGGACACCTGGACCGACTGGGTGACCGTGACCGGCAGGGGTGAGAGGCTCGATATCCCTGCCTCACTTGACGGCAAGCAGTTTATCCAGTGTCGGGTCAGGCTCAGCGAGGGAGGAGTTCTTCAGCAGCTTGAAATCCACAAGTCGATGACGCTTCCCGACCATCCTCGCATCTACCTCACCCCTTCCCGCATTCAGGCGGTCAAGAAGCGCATCGCCGGCGACCCGGAGATCAAGAGAATCTACGATCACTACCTGAACTTCATGCTCAACCGTTCCCGCACCGGGGAGATGCGCGAGTGGGACAACACCTGGATTATCGGCTGGTGGATGACGTCGGTGGGGGTCGCCTGGAACCTCTCACAAGACCCGGTGTTGCTGGAAGAGGCGCGAGCACAACTCGCCCGCCTGGAGACCCCCTGGGGGAAGGGGTTGGGGCATTTCGAGCACCCGCAGCTCCTGGGTGGTGCCGCCAGCCTCATAGACCTGGTGTGGAACGGCCTTTCGCCTGAGGAGCAGCAGCGGTTCGGCCGAGCCCTCCTTGAGGCTGCCGACAAGCAGCAGAACGCCTGGCGGTTCACAGACCTCTCCAACCAGATCTACGTCAACTCCGGAAAGAACGTGCTGACCGGCATCGCCCTCGCCGGGGCGGGGATCGACCCCGAGAAGGAGGCCTTCTACCTCCGCCAGGCCGAGGACTTCATGCGTCTGCATCTCATCCCGGGCACCAACTTCTGGACCTCCGACGACGGCGGCTGGGGCGAAGGTCACAGCTACTGCTCTTTCACCATGAAGGACTGGGGCCTGGAAGCCCACGCCTGGGCATCGGCGTCCGGCGAGGACATCTTCCAGGTGGCCAACTTCTTCCGTTTCCTCTCACAGTGGCGCGTCTACGAGAGGCGCTACGACGGCTCCCTTGCCAAGTTCAACGACTCCGGCCGGGGTGGCATGGGCGTCCCGTGCCCGACGTTCATCGCCAGCCGATGGGGTGATCGGCACGCTCAGAAGCAGGCCGCGGGAGAGGTCGCCCAGGCCCTGGCGAACCCCGGTGACTACTCCAATACCCACCTCTGGCAGGCGGTGCTCTGGTACGACCCCAGGCTTCCGGCCGCAGAGGACTACACCTATCCTGAAACCATGCCTCTGGGCCGCCACTTTGCCGGCGTGGGGCAGGTCGTTGTCAGGAGCGGCTGGGGCCCGGAAGACCTCTGGGCTGTCTTCAAGAGCGGGCCGGCCTTCACCCCGGGCACGCACTACCACGCCGATGAGAACTCCTTCATCATCGACCGGGGCGGCTCGCTGGCCTTGGACTCGGGCTCGGATGACCGGAGCGTCGACCACTATCCCGCCTACTTCCAGCGCACCATCGCCCACAACACCATTACGGTGAAGAAACCGGGCGAACGCTTCCGAGGCCCGGGAAACGACGGAGGACAGATCGGCGGTTCGTGGCGGGAGTTGGGAGGAAACCGCTACGACTCCGCCCAGTACGGCATGCACCTCCCGCCTCGGGAGCTGTCGCTCGCGGGCATCGTCGCCTTCGAGACCAACGCCTACTACACCTACGCCGTCGGCGACGCGGCCAAGGCCTACGACGAAGGCAAGGTCCCGGAGTTCACCCGCCAGTTCCTGCACCTGCAGCCTGACTTCATCGTCGTCTTCGACCGGGTGACGGCCGGGGACGCAGCTTACGAGAAGCGCTGGCTCCTTCACACCATTGACGAACCGAAAGTGGAGGGGAAGACTGCGGTGGTAACCCACCTCAAGGGTCGTCTCTTCTCCACCACCCTCCTTCCCACCGACGCCCGGGTGGAGGTAGTCGGCGGTCCCGGTAAGGAGTTCTGGTCGGACGGAGAGAACTACCCCATCTCTAACAAGAGCAAGGAGTGCGAACCCGGGGCCTGGCGCATCGAGGTCTACCCCGGCACCCCGCGCGAGCGCGACTTCTTCTGCCACGTCCTCTACGTGACCGATTCCGGCAAGGAAGCCGCGCCTCCCGTGCAACTGACCGACGGCGAGCAGGTGACGCTCTCTTTCGCCGACGCCGGAAGGACCTACGTCGTCTCCTTGAGCAAGGACGGCCCGGTGGGCGGACACGTGAAGGTCAGCGAGGGGGCGAAGGTCCTCATCGACCAGCCCCTGACCGAGGGCATCCAACCCCAGCGCTTCGAGCCGGCCGACATCTGGCGGTGAAGCAGGGGAAACGTATGATGGACCGACGGGAATTCCTGAAGGCCGCTTTGGCTGGGGGAGCAGCTGCGATGACGGGACAGTTGGGCGTGCTGGCCGCCCAGGACCCCGCTACTTCTCCACTTTCCCGAGACACCTCGCGTGAGGAGGCGTTTTGCTCAAGCCGTATCGCCTCCATCGGGGCCAAACGTGTTCAGGATCGCTTCCCCCGCTCCGTGGGCCCCAACGCCAG
>CAZIBA010000028.1:0-10566 GCA_964536795.1 uncultured Planctomycetota bacterium
CCGTGGGGCGACAGCGCCGGTCGAAGGCTCAAACAGCTCGGCCGCCTCTGGCGACAGCTTATCCACGCCCGCAGCCTGGAGACCCGGGCGCTGACCCACTTCCTGCAGGGATACTTGGTCTTGCCGACCGGTCTCCGGACGCCCGCTGCCGGAACCGGGCGACGGCCGGGCGTTCTCTGCCGAAAGCCACTGGACACCGAGGGGGCCTGGCTGGACGCCCTGGTGCGCTCGGCCGCACCGGCCCGGACGGCCGCGGCCCCACCTCGGCGGGTGCTCATCGTCAAGCCCAGCTCCTTCGGTGACGTCGTACACAGCCTGCCCGTGGCCGTAGCCCTCAAGGACGCCTTTCCGGGCGTGGACGTGGACTGGGTGGTGGCGCGTCCCTACGCGGAGCTGCTCGAGGCGCACCCCTGTGTGGACCAGGTGTTCATCTTCGACCGTGAGCGCTGGGGGGGGCTGGGGTTCTGGAGGCGTCGGCGGGAGTGGAAGGCGTTGGTGGCTCAGCTGCGCTTGCGTCAGTACGACGTGGCCATCGACCTGCAGGGACTGGCCCGCAGCGCGACCCTCACCCGTCTGGCCGGGGCCAGGGTGCGTCTGGGCCTGGCCGGCGGACGGGAGCTGAGCCGACTCAGCTACTCGGTGGTCGTTCACCCCTACGACCCGGAGGTCCACGCCGTGGACCGCTACCTGCAGGTGCTGCGGGCCCTGGGGGTGTCGCCGCCCACAGAGCCCGGGTTCCGGCTCACGGTGACGGGGGAGGCCCGGCGGCGGGTGGAGGCCTGGCTGGCCCGGGACCTGGTGACCGGGCCGGTGATCTGTGTGGCCCCGGGTGCCCGCTGGCCGACCAAGCGCTGGCCGGCCGAGCGCTTCGGTGAGGTGGCTCGTCGGCTGCTGGCCGAGCGCGAGGGATGGGTGGTCGTCGTGGGCACCGAGGCCGACGGTGAGCTGGCCCGGGTCGTCCTCCGGGGGGCGGGTGAGCGGGCGCTGGACTGGACCGGTCGGACGTCCCTTCTGGACCTGGCGGCGCTGCTGGAGCGGGCGCAACTGCTGCTCACCAACGACTCGGGCCCCATGCACCTGGCCGCGGCCCTAAGGACGCCCCTGGTGGCCGTCTTCGGACCCACCAACCCGGCCCGCACCGGTCCCTACAGCGGGACGGCCAGCGTGCTCAACTCGGCCGCTCACTGCGCCCCCTGCTACCGCCGGGAGTGCGACCGGCTGGTCTGCCTGAAGGAGGTGCGGGTGGAGGAGATGCTCCATCAGGCCGAGCTGCTGCTTGCCGGTGAGTGGCCGGAGACCCTCACACCCGAACCCCTGACCCTCGCGGAGGGGGGACAGGAGGGAGGGGCATGAAGGACCTGCGCAGACTGCTGGGTTACATCTGGCCCCTGCGCTCCCGGGTGGTGCTCATCGTGGTGCTCAGCGCCGTGGTGGCCCAGTTGAGCGTCATCAGTGTGGGGGCGGCTGGCCCCGTCTTCTCTGCCTTGTTCGAGGAGGAGCCGTCGGCGCAGCTCATCGACCTCGGTCAGCAGGGCTTCTTTGCCGGGATCAGTCACACGGTGAACGCCTGGGCCCTGCCCCTGCTCCAGTGGGCGAGAGCGAACATGGTGGTGGCCGTGGGGGTGATAATGGCTTTTCTGGCCGTGGTCACCTTCGTCAAGGGCACGGCCGCTTTCTTCCAGGAGTTCCTTACCGGCATGCTGGCCACCCGGGTCGGCGTCAACATGGCCAACGAGCTCTACGACCACAGCCTGCACCTCTCGCTGGCCAACTACACCCGCCAGGGCATCGCCGACCCCGTCACACGCTTCACCGTGGACATCGATGCCATCGTGCTGGGCCTTGCCACCCTCTTCGGCAAGGCCATCCGCGAGCCCATCACCTTCATCACCTTCTTCGTGCTCCTGGTCAGCATCAGTCCCCGCCTCACCCTGGCCGTCTTCGTCATCGTGCCCTTGCTGACCGTCATCGCCGCGGTCATCGGCAAGCAGGTCAAACGGGCCATGAGTAACGTGCTGAGCGTGCGCAGCCGACTGGTGCAGCAGCTCCAGGAGACCTTCCGGGGCATCCGTATCGTCAAGGCCTTCGTCACCGAGCCCAGGGAGGTGGAGCGCTTCGGGGCCCTGAACGAGCGCCTCTATCGCCAGACCCGACGCATCCACGCCGGCCGGGCCGCCATGTCCCCCCTGCTGGAGCTGATGGGAGTGCTGGCCGCAGCTGTGGTACTGGTGTTCGCCGCGCAGTTGGTGGTGGGAGCGCAGCTGGAGCCCGGGCACTTCCTGGCCTACGCCGGCGGGCTCTTCTTCATGATGGGCTCGGTCCGCAAGCTCTCCAACGTCTACAACCGCATCCAGATCATGCTGGCCGCGGCCGAGCGCATCTTCGAGCTGCGCGACCAGGTGCCGGCCGTCCAGGAACGGCCCGACGCCCGCGAGCTGCCAACCTTCCGTGAGGCCGTCCGCTTCGAGGACGTGCGTTTCAGCTACGACGAGGGGGAGGAGGTGCTCCGGGGCGTCACCCTGAAGGCCTCCCGGGGCGAGCGCATCGCCCTGGTGGGGGTCAGCGGAGTGGGCAAGACCACCCTGGTCAACCTGGTCCCCCGCTTCTACGAGCCTACCGCCGGTCGGGTGACGGTGGACTGCATCGACCTCCGGGAGGTCACCCTGAAGTCGCTCCGTCAGCAGATCGGACTGGTGAGCCAGGAGGTACTGCTCTTCGACGATACGGTGGCGGCCAACATCGCCTACGGTAGCCCCGGGTCCTCCCAGGCCGACGTCGTCGAGGCCGCGCGCAAGGCCCACGCCGATGAGTTCATCCGTGAGCTTCCCCGAGGCTACGACAGCGTTTTGGGCGAGGACGCGGTGACCCTCTCGGGAGGTCAGCGTCAGCGCATCGCTCTGGCCCGTGCGATCCTAAGGGACCCGGCCATCCTCATCCTCGACGAGCCTACCAGCCAACTCGACTCCGAAAGCGAGCACCACATCCAGCAGGCCCTGGACGAGTTCGTCCGCGGACGCACCACCTTCATCATCGCCCACCGTCTCTCCACCGTGGAAGGGGCCGACAAGATCGTGGTGCTGGAGGAGGGTCGGGTCGCCGACCTGGGCACCCACGTCGAGCTCCTCCAACGCTCCCCCCTCTACCGCAAGCTCTACCAACTCCAGTTCGGGGGCTGAAGGGCCGGGCGCGCTGCTCAGGGCCAGGCAGAAACAGCTTGCCTGCAGCGGGCGTCCGTGGCACAATGGCTTTGGTTTCGGGGACAAGTGTTGAGTGTCGGGGGGTCCTGCCAATGTGTCGGGACATCGCCTTTCTCTTCGTCGTGGTTCTGGTCCTCTGCTCCTGTCAGGAGGAGAGAAGCCCCCGCGGACCGGTCCCAGGAGGAAAGCCTATGGCCATCACGGTGACGAGCACGGCCTTCGAAGAGGCCGGCAGCATTCCGGCCAAGTATACCTGCGACGGTGAGGACGTGTCCCCGCCCCTGGCCTGGACCGGCGTCCCGGAAGGGACCAGGAGCATCGCCCTCATCTGCGATGACCCCGACGCGCCGATGGGCACCTGGGTCCACTGGGTCCTCTATAACCTCCCCGCCGACGCGGCCGGGCTTCCCGAGGGCGTCCCTGCTGAGAAGACCCTCCCCATCGGCGCTCGGCAGGGAACCAGCGACTTCAAGAAGATCGGTTACGGCGGCCCCTGCCCGCCCAGGGGTACCCACCGCTACTACTTCAAGCTCTACGCCCTCGACACAGAGCTTGACCTGGAAGCCGGGGCCACCAAAGCCCAACTGCTCAAAGCCATCCAAGACCACGCCCTGGCCCAAGGCCAACTGATGGGGAAGTACCAGAGGTAACCACCACGGCGCATACCAGCGGTAGCAGCGCTGCTCGGCGCTTGACCAGTCCTGGCACCGAGGCCCGGCGGGAACGGAGGTCATGTCATGAGAGAGACCGTTCTGCGTCCCCTTCGCGAGGCGGACATCGCGACGCTGGAGGGATGGTTCGACAATGCGGAGCTGAGGAATCGGCTGGGCGGGGTGCTGCCCGTGCGCGAGTGGTGCGAGTTCGTGGCCAACGAACCGGACTACTTCGCTCTCCTGGCGTGGGGCGCGGACACCCCTGTGGGTCTCGCGGCCTTCGAGGTCTATGAGGGCCGATGGGGGAGCATGTTCCATCTGGTGGACCCCCAGCGCAGGAACCGCGGCTACGGGAAAGCCATCCTGCGGGCGCTCCTGGGGCGTCCCGAACTGGACCGCCTGGAATGGATCGAGGCGTCGGTTGAGCCGGACAACGTAGCCAGCATCCGATGTTTCCGCGCTGCCGGCTTCGAGCAAGCCAGCCCCGAACCCGACTCCAACGGGTTTCTGACGCTGGTCTACAGGCTGCCGGCAGCTGAGGTGCCAGGCGCTGTTCGGCGAAACTGAGCTTTCCGTGCTCGTGGATTCCGTCGCCCTGTCCGGGGGGACTGATGAGGTTCTGGAGCCTTTTGGGAACTGCAATTGTCGTGGCGGTCGCGGTTGCCACGGCCGGGCTCCTTACCTGCGAGCGCGTGAGGAGGCTTGGAGCGCGCGGCCCGTCGCCAGGAGCGGTCAGCCCAGCGCCGGTTCAGGGCGCCAAGGATTCACAAGAAGAACCTGTGCCTTTGCCCCGACCATTGGCCGATGCTCGCATCGTGGTTACCAAAGCGGAACGCCGACTGCGCCTGTATTCGGGGGACGAGGTGGTGCGGACGTACCGCGTAGGTCTGGGCTTCAGCCCTGAGGGGGACAAGGAGCGGGAAGGTGACGGCCGGACCCCGGAAGGGGAGTTCCACGTCTGCACCAAGAACCCCCGGAGTCGGTACCTGCTCTCGCTGGGGCTGAGTTACCCGAACAAGGAGGATGCCGACCGGGGCCTCCGCGACGGCCTTATCAGCCAGGCCGAGCACGACCGCATCGTCCAGGCTATCAACGGCGGGAAGACACCCCCCTGGAACACGGCCCTGGGGGGCGAGGTATTCATCCACGGCCGAGGCTCACATCGCGACTGGACCCTCGGCTGTGTTGCCCTAAATGATGATGACATCCGTGAGCTCTACGGCGTCGTCCCCGTCGGCACCCCAGTCACCGTGCGACCGTGACCGAAAGGGATATGCTTCAATGAACGTCATGGAGACACGCTGGCCGGAGGTGAAAGAGTTGCTGGCGGCGGAACTGGCGGAGGACCTCTACGTCTGCTGGCGCCTGGAGCATCCAAGCGGGCGCGCTGCCGTCATCCGCGTGACCGGCGAACGTGACGCCCGCAACGTCATGGCCGTGGGCGAAGCGCCTTTTGGTCTGCTCGTCTGGCTGGAGGCGGGCGATGAGGAGGCCCGGGCGCTCCTCCGCAGCCTGCCTGGAGGCAAGGAACTCCAGGTCATGGTGGGTAACGGATTGGGGCTCGAACTGGTCCAGCAAGAGCTGACAGGCTCGGTCTCGGTGGGGACGCTCTTCTGCATGGCCGACGAAGGCAGGCTTCGGCCGCAGGATGTTCGTCCCGTCCTCAAACTGACTCAGGACGACCGCCCGGCCCTGGAGCGCTACCCCCCCGGGGGGAATCCGGAGTTCTTCTTCAGCCTGTTCGATGAAGGCAAGGTGAACGTGTATGGCTGTTACGAGGATGAGGAGGTCGTCGGCGTCGGTGTGCTGTTCCCCGGGAGCAACGAGATAACCTGGGTGGACGTGAGGCCCGAGTGGCGGGGTCGGGGCTACGGCCGAAGCCTGGTCTCAAGGCTGGCTTCGGAGATGCTCAAGAACCACGACGTGGTCATCTACGAGGCCTGCATGGACACCCTGGCCAACGTGCGCACCTGCTTGGCCTGTGGCTTCGTCCCCCTCCGCGAGACCTTCACCTTCAACGGCCAGCGCGAAGGCTGAGGTCTGAGTCTCTGTCGGGGGTGCCACGAGTATTGGCCCGTAGGACCCCTTCAGTTCGCGGGGTCAATCGTTTGAGGCCTGCGTAGGGGTCTCCTCGCTGGCAGGTCACCGCGCGAAGAAGCCCGCGACGACAGCGCCCAGGATGATCAGCAACAAAGGCAGCACTACGCGCCAGACAAATCTCGCTACCATGGACATTTCTTGGGCCAAGGAGCCAACTTGCGTAGTCAAGGAGGAAACGTCGGTTGCCAACGCGGACACGTTAGTGGTCATTACCTTGACTGCCGAGCCCAGGTCGCTCAAGCTTGCGGTCTCAAGAGTTCGCAGGTAGTTCTTGTCGTCCTCAGGAAGGACGCCCCTCGCTAGTGCGGGTACGCCGGGGTGCGGCTTGAGTACCGGTACACTCAGCTGGTGGAACTCCACCGTGCAAATCGGGTCCTTATAGTCCAGGGTGATCCTACGTGGCGAAGCGTTGTAAAGGCCTAGTCTGAGGACCCCTTCGAAGCCTGGGTCAATCTGCATCCCTGCAAGCAGGATGAGGCCCTTGCGGGCGAGCCAGCTTCGCATCCCGATCTGGCCAGCGATGGTGTTCTGCAGTTTGACCGACTCGTAGGTTAGAACCAACCCAAACTCACCCGGCTTCAGAGTGAGCGACGCTCCCTGATCGAGAAGAACCCTTTCGTCCTGGCCGCTTATCAGGCCCTCCTTGCCCACGCGCATATCGTAACTCGAGGGCTCAAGCTGCTTCTCATCGAACCCCTCGACGATAAGCTTGCCCTCTTTCAGCGCCTCCCGTATCTCACCATCGGTCATCAACATCTGCGCCCTCCTTTCCCCAACATCTTGGGTCAGAGCCCTGAGGTTGCCCCTAAATATAGTGCTCGTTCTTGAGATGTCAACACGATTCCTCGGAGAAACTCTCCGGAGCAGGGCCTCCCTTCACTCTCCCGTAGGGCCCCCTGGAGACTGCGTTCGAAAAGCACCTCGCGGACCTCACAGTAGCTGAGTGCGACCCCGCATTCTCGAACTCGCGCAAGTCTCATCAGGTTTCACGTGCCAACCATCAGGGAACCGTACTTCGTGATCAAACGCACTCGTGGGCCGAGTAGTCGGTGGTGATGACCACGCTGCTCTCTTACCATTCAGTCTAAACGTGGGCCTACAGGAACACGAGGATAAACGTCACGATGGGGCCGAGGAGGAGGGAGAGGAGGCCCCAGAGCAGGCCGTTGTGCTTCTTGCACTGCGCGATGTGGGGTCTCCGACCTCTCCGCTCCCTTCGGTCGCTTCGATTGGTGTTGATGAGGGCCAGGGCGATCCAGCCGACGGCATATCCTTCGTACATCCCGTGCCTCCTCAGGCCTTGACGATTCTCTTTCGTCCGCGTCGGACGCGCGCGGTGGCGTTCCGGGTGTCGACGACGAGGGGGGCGTGCTTGACGACCCACTCCCAGTCGTAGGCCGAGTGGTCGGTGATGATGACCGCTGCGTCCTGTCGGCGAAGGAGAGTCGGGGTGAGCTTCACCGACTTCATCCTCAGGCCCGGGTGCTCGCGCAAGCGCGGAAAGACGGGGATGTGCGGGTCGTGGTAGGAGACCCGCGCCCCCAACTCCTTGAGCCTTTCGATGAGGGGAAGCGCGGGTGACTCGCGGATGTCGTCCACGTCACGCTTGTAGGCTACGCCCAGGATGAGCACCTTGGACCCCTTGAGGGGCTTCCCCCGCAGGTTCAGGGCCTGGGCGACCTTCTGCGTGACGAACTCGGTCATGGAGACGTTCACCTCGCCCGCGCGTTCGACGAAGTGGGTGGTGACGCCGAACCGCCTGGCCTTCCAGGCCAGGTAGAAGGGGTCGATGGGGATGCAGTGCCCGCCCCAGCCCGGGCCGGGGTAGAAGGGGTGGTAGCCGAAGGGCTTGGTCTTGGCGGCTTCGATGACCTCGTAGATGTCGATGCCCATCTTGTCAAAAAGCATCTTGAGCTCGTTCACCAGGGCGATGTTGACGGCCCGGTAGATGTTCTCCAGTATCTTGCTGGCCTCGGCCGCATCGGCCGAGCTCACGGGCACCACCCGGGGGGCCACCTGCCCGTAGAGGGCCACGGCCACCTTCAGGCTCTTCCCGTCGCTGGCGCCGACGACCTTGGGGATGGTCTCCATCGTGTAGGTGGGGTTGCCCGGGTCCTCACGCTCCGGGGAGTAGGCCAGGTAGAAGTCCCGTCCGGCCTTGAGGCCCGACTGCTCCAGGATGGGCTGAAGCACCTCGCGCGTGGTGCCCGGATAGGTGGTGCTCTCCAGGACGACGAGCTGACCCCGCCGCAGGCGGTCGGCGATGGCCTGGGCGGTGCGGGTGACGTAGGTGAGGTCGGGCTCACGGGTCGCGGTGAGCGGCGTGGGGACGCAGATGAGCACCGCATCAGGTTCCGACAGGCGCTTGAAGTCGTCACTGGCCTCGAAGGTGCCCGCCCGGCGAAGCTCCTTGATGAAGCTCGAGGGGATGTGCTTGATGTAGCTTCGGCCGGCGTTGAGCGTCTTGACCTTTTTCCCGTCTATGTCGAACCCCAGCACCCGGAAGCCCGCCCGGGCGAAGGCCCGCACCAGGGGTAAACCCACGTAGCCCAGGCCGATGACCCCGACTATGGCCTTCTTCTTCCTCACCTTTTCCAGTGTGGTCACCGCAGCCTCCTTACCCCTTTGCCGTGAACCGGTTGGGAACGGAGTGTATTGTAGGCCCGCTCGCAGCCCCGGGTCAAGCCGCCCGGCGTGCACAGGTCCCGGCTCACGGGCTTCCCCCCTACACATCGTCGGCCTACGGACGTAGAATGTCGACGGAACGGGAGACACGATGTCGGCACAGGTTCTGCTTATCGGTACCCGGGGCAGCGCCCTGGCGCTTGCCCAGACGGCGCGGGTGGTCCGGCGACTGGAGCGCGCCCACCCGGGGCTCCGCTGTGAGGTCCGCGTGGTGAGCACGGCGGGCGACCGCGACCGGAACGGGCCACTCGCCACGATGGGTGGCCGGGGTGTCTTCGTCACGGCGCTGGAGAACGCCCTGCTTGCGGGCGAGGTGGACGCCGCGGTCCACAGCCTCAAAGACGTGCCCACCGAGGTGCCGGACGAGCTGATGCTCGCCGCCTTCCCCGAACGCGCCGACCCCCACGACGTGCTGGTCAGCCTGGCGGGCTGGCGGGTCGAGGAGCTGCCCCGCCGCGCTCGGGTGGGGACGGGATCAGCGCGGCGACGCGGTCAGCTCCTCTATGCGCGTCCCGACGTCCAGGTGCTCCCCATCCGGGGCAACGTCGAGACCCGGGTGGCGAAGATGCTCTCCGGCCAGTACGACGCGGTGGTGCTGGCGCGGGCCGGCTTGGTCCGGCTCGGGCGACCCGACGGCGTTGGCTTGTCTATTGTGCCCTTCGAGCTGATGCTCCCAGCGGCCGGTCAGGGGACGCTGGTGGTGGAAGCTCGCCGGGAGGACCAGCGGACCCGGCGACTGCTAACGGCAGTGGGCGATGGCGAGCTGGCCCTGGTCTCGCAGCTCGAGCGGCAGGTGCTGGCTGAGCTCGGCGCGGGGTGTCACGGGGCCGTGGGAGTCCTGGCGCGGGTCGGGGGAGGAGAGGTGCTACTCCGGGCGGTGGTGGCTGCGCCCGACGGCTCGGCTCTGGTTCGGGCCAAGGCCCGGGGAACCAGGAGAGCTGTGGCCCGGACCGTCAGGGATGTCCTGGGGCAACTGCGTGCGGCCGGCGCAGAGGACCTCATTTCTCGCTCCCGGGAGGGGTGACGCCTAACTCCCGCTGGATGAGTTCAGGGAGCTCCCGGGCCAACCGGTCGCGCACCTGCCGAAAGATGGCTACCCGCTCCTCCTCGGTGCCCGTGGCTTCGTCGGGGTTGGGGTAGACGCGGTGGAGCACACGGGTCCCGCCCGGGAAGAGGGGACAGGCCTCCCGGGCCTCGTCGCACAGTGTCACCACCAGGTCGAAGTGGATGCCGGCGAGCTCGTCCACGTGCTTGGAGCGTTGCTCCGACGCGTCGACACCCACCTCCGCCAGGGCCCGGAGGGCGAGTGGGTGTGGCTGGGTGGGCGCGACCCCGGCCGAGTAGACCTGAAGCCGGTTGCCGAAGCGCTGGCGCACGAGAGCCTCAGCCATCTGACTTCGGCAGGCATTCCGGGTGCAGAGGAATAGCACCTTCGGTATGCTTGACGGTCGCATATGCTCTCTTGCCATACTCAAAAGGGCTCGAAGCACCCCAGGGCATCCGTGATCCTTGGCTTTATCTTACCCCAGCTTGCGGGCCGACCCAAAGGCCATCACGGAGCCACATAGATGAGGTATATGCCGGCCAGGAGGACCAAGGCACCGCAAACCTTCTTGACTACGACCGTCCCTTTGGACCGTTCGTTCCAGTTCAGGTACCCCTGCACGAGTTCGGTCGACGTTCCGGCCAAGACAATGACGGAGCAGTGCCCGACACCGTAAGCGGCAAGCAAGACTATCCCGTAGAGGAAGCTGGTAGCTGCCAACTTGAAGGTCACACCCAGCATGGGGGCCATGTAGGCGAAGGTGCAGGGGCCCAGGGCAATGCCGAAGACCAGGCCCAGGACGAACGCCGCCAGTACGCCTTTGCGTTTCATTCCTACTTGGCTCGGTGCCGACCAGGGCATGGGTATCACGTCCAAGAGGTGCAGC
>CAZIBA010000029.1:0-10524 GCA_964536795.1 uncultured Planctomycetota bacterium
CCTCGCCAATGGCGACTACGTGGAGTACCTCTACGACGACACCTACCAGCTCACCAAAGAGCACAGGAAGGACTCAGGCAACGACACCCTCTACTACAACAACTTCTTCTACGATTCCGCTGGAAATCGCACCAGGCTGGAGTACAATGACGGCGGCGACACCACGGCAACAACGTACCTCTACAACTCAGCCGACCAACTCACCAGGGAGACGGTGGGGGAGACGGTCACCACGTATCTCTACGACGCCAACGGCACCCTGACCAGGAAGGACGACGGCGCCAACGTCCACGCCTACGCCTACGACACAGTGGGTAACCGCACCTCAGTCCAGCATCCCACCGACACGGCCACCCACTACACCTACGACAGGCTCTACCGCCAGACCAAGGTCGAGTACGACGACAGCTCCTACGCCCACTGTGAATAGCACGCTGCGAGGCAGCTCACCTGCGCCATCCGGGACATGGCAGCGTTGTTGAGGGAAGGCCGTGGGAGCTTGGTCTACTCGTGCCGGAGGGCTTCGATGGGGTCCATGTTGGCGGCCTGCCAGGCCGGGTAGATGCCGAAGACCAGGCCCACGGCCGCGGCGATGGCAAAGGGGACGATGAGGACCCAGAGGGTGAGGATGGTGGGGATGTCGGTGAACTGGGTCACCAGCACGGTGAGGGCGACGCCCACGATGATGCCCAGGATGCCTCCGGAGCCACTGAGCACCACGGTCTCCACCAGGAACTGAGTGGTGATGGCCCGCTTCTTGGCCCCCAGGGCCCGGCGGACGCCGATCTCGCGGGTGCGCTCGGTGACGGAGGCGAGCATGATGTTCATGATGCCGATGCCTCCGACGACCAGGGAGATGGCGGCGATGGAGCCCAGGACGATGTTCCAGATGCGCTGCTGGGCGGCCACCTGCTCCAGGAGCTTGCGGGGGACCTGAACGTTGTAGTCCTTCTTGTCGTGGTACATGGCCAGGGTGCTCTCCACGACCCGGGAGACGGCGATGACGTGGTCGGTGTTCTCCACCTTGATGGTCATCTCGTGCAGCTCCACCCGCTCGCCCGTCATCGAGCCCGTCGTCCGCTCGACCTGACGTTCGGGGAAGCGCTCACGGCCCGCGGTCATGGGGATGTAGAGCTGGTAGGGGCTCAAGCCGGCCTCCCCCTCCTTGCGGTCCAGGCCCACCAGCGTGCGGTTGGCCACGACACCGACCACCGTGAAGAAGTGCTCGCCTACCTTGACGGTGCCACCGAGGGGATTGTCTGGAGGGAAGATCTCCCGGGCCAGGCTCTCGCTGATGACGCCGACGTTGCGCACCTCGCGCATGTCGAGGTAGCAGAGGAAGCGTCCGGCCAGCATGTGCATGCTCGCCGTGTTCTCGAACCAGGGCACCGTGGCCATGACCACGCCCGGAACCCGACGGGAACCGTTCCACAGCTCTTTCCGCACCTGGCGAACCGGCACCAGCACCTGGACGCCGGGGATGTTCCGACGGACCATGCGCTCGGCGTCCTGGTAGGTGAGTCCGTACTCCAGGATGAACCCGGACTGGGCCGAGGCCTGCTGCTCCTGGGGTGGCTTGACGGAGGTGACGATGATGTTGTTGGAGCCCAGTTTCTTGATCTGCTCCTGGGCCTCGTAGGAGGCCCCGGCTCCGATGGAGAGCATGGCCACCACCGAGCACACACCGAAGATGACCCCCAGGGCCGTAAGACTGGAGCGCAGCTTGTGCAGCAGGAGGCTGCCGACCCCCAGCCGGATGGTCTCCAGCACGTCGACAGGCAGCACGGGCACGACTCAGCCCCCCTCCCCCGGCTCCTCGGCCCTCTGACCATCGACCACCCGTCCGTCGCGCAGACGAACGGTGCGATCGGTGCGGGCGGCCACGTCCTCTTCGTGGGTCACCATAACGATGGTTTTGCCGGCCCGGTTCAGCTCGTCCAACAGGTCGAGGATCTCGCTGGTGGTCTCGGAGTCGAGGTTCCCGGTGGGTTCGTCGGCCAGCAGCAGCAGGGGGTCGTTGACCAGGGAACGGGCGATGGCCACGCGCTGCT
This sequence comes from uncultured Planctomycetota bacterium, assembly GCA_964536795.1. Classification (GTDB taxonomy): domain Bacteria; phylum Planctomycetota; class DG-23; order CBDVDV01; family CBDVDV01; genus CAZIBA01. Next base: position 2,052 of record CAZIBA010000029.1, read on the forward strand.
GCTGACCGCCGGAAAGCTCCGTGGGTCGGTGGTCGAGCCGATCGCCCAGGCCCACCTTCTCGGCGAACTCAGTGGCCTTGCGCCGGCGCTCGTGCCGAGGTACCCCCTGGTAGAAGAGGGGCACCTCGATGTTCTCCACCAGACTGAGCTGGGCGATGAGGTTGTAGGATTGGAAGATGAAGCCGAGTCTCTGGCTGCGGATGTCGCTCAGTGCGTCGTCACTCAGGGTGGAGACGTCCTCGTCCCCCAGCACGTAGGTGCCCGAGGTGGGCCGGTCCAGGCAGCCCAGCAGGTTGAGCAGCGTAGACTTCCCCGAGCCCGAATGACCCATAATGGCCATGTACTCGCCCTCGCGGAAGTCCAGGGAGACGCCGCGCAAGGCCGGCACCTCCACCGGCCCCAGGTGGTACACCTTCCAGAGGTCCCGCACGTAGGCCAAGGCCATACCGTCACTGCTCCCGGGGCTGCTGCCCCTCACCACCGGTGCGACCACCCCGCCGGCCGCCCGCGGGCCGCTCGCCCGGCGGGCCTCCACTCTGGACCCGCTGAAGTATCTGCTGGCGCTCCTCCGGCGTCGCCGTCTCCAAGCGCTGCTTGATCCGCTCGCGCGCCTCGGCCGGCACCTGCGAGAGCACCTCGTCGATGTTGACCTCGGCCGTCGGAGTCGCCGCCTCCTCCGGCGCCTCAGCCGCCTGGGCTCCCTGGCCGGGGGCCGCGGGCTGCTCCTCAGCGGGACGGGCTGGTGAGGCCGGCTCGGCGCCCTCAGGAGCGGGCACCTCGACACCGGGGATCCCCAAGGCCTGGGCTGTGGTCTCCTGGCCAATGGGCGGGGCCAGGAGGACCTTGTCGCCCTCATCGAGCCCAGCGAGGATCTGGGCCCGGGTGGTATTGGTCAGACCCACGCGCACGGGAACGGGCTCGCTCTTCGCCCCCCGGGGTACGTAGCAGACCGTCTGATCGCCCACACGGGTCACGGCCTGGACGGGCACGTGGAGGGTCTCGGGAAACTCGGCCAGAACGATGCTGACCTCAGCCGTCATTTCGGGCTTCAGCGTGCTGCGGACCTCCTCCCGGGACTCACCGACACTGACCTCGACATTGAAGGTTTTCTGGTCGGGGTTGAGGAAGCGGTTGCCGTAGTCGGGGAGGATGGCGATCTTGCTCACCTCTCCTTCCAGCACCGGTGCCTTGGTCTCACCCAGGGCCAGGGCCAGGGCCTGCACCTTGACCAGGGCGCGCTGGCCCACCCGTACGCGGTTGACCTCGGACTCGTAGATCTTGGTGTCGACGATGAGTTCGGAGAGGTCGGGGAGTGTAATCAAGACCTGGCGCTGTCTGACCTCGGCACCGACCTCGAGCAACTGCTCCGAGCCCCGCCAGCTCTGTACCCGCGGGTAGACCACCAGGCCGGCTTTGGGAGCCCTGATGTTGACCTTGGTCAACTGCTCCTTGGCTTGCTCCCATTCGAGCTTCTGGAGTTCGAGTTGCGTCTTCCGCTTGTTGAGCTCGGCCTCGGCCTGGGCCAGGCTGGCCTCGGCCTGGCTCCTCACGCGTTCTACTTCCCTCTCGGCCTCGCGCACGGCGCTGGTCAGACGGGTGACCTCCTTGCGCCAGGTGTACCTCTTGGACAGGCGGTAGTCGAGAATGGTGGCCACCAGGTTGGCCTGGGCCCGGGCGGCGGAAAGGCTGTCGCTGGTGAGTTCGTCCTTGGAAACGTGCTCCTCGTTGTGGAGCCTGACGGTCCAGCGGAGCTTGTTCAGGGCCTGACTCAAGGAGCCCAGGGCCAGGCTGATGTCGGAGAGGGCCTGCTGCTCCAGCTTGGAGGACTCGCCCTCGGCCACGGCCGTCTCCAGCCGCTCTTTGAGCACGTCGCCGATCTCCTCGATCAGCTTCTGCTGCTCCTCGAAGCGCTGGTCGATCACCTGCTGCTGTTCTTCGGAGAGCTTCTCCTCCCCCACGGCCGTGTCGAGCCTGGCCAGTTCCGCCAGCTTGGCCAGGGCCTGGTGCAGCTCTTCGTCCACGGCGCTATCCTGGGAGTCCGAGGCCAAGTCAGGGAAGTCGGCCGCGGTCGCGGCCGACTCACCAGCGTGCTCGAAGCCTTCGTCCACGGGGGCCGCTGCGGCCTGGGCAGAGAACCGGGGCTCCTCGGTCGCTGAGACCGGACCGGTGACCCCGCCGGCGTCTCCCGGGTCGGGCCCGGCAGGGAGGCCCTGTCCGCCAGGAGCGTCGGGTGTCAGCGAAGGTTCCGGGTTCTCTCCCAGCCACTTGTCCAGGTCCATCGTCGCGAAGAGGAAGTTCTGGTCGGCGCTGTCGGTGTTGCTCTCGTTCCTGCTCTTGGTTATATCGAACTGAGCCACGGCGTTGGCATAGGCGGCCTTGGCGTCCTCGTGGGACATCTCCCGTTGTGTGACCTTCTCTTCGAGCTCGCTTGAGTCCAGCTCCACCAGCAGGTCGCCCTCCTTCACGCGGGTGCCTTCATCGACGATGAAGGTGATGGTGGAGCGACCTTCCACCTCACACTTCATCTCCAGGTTATCCTTGGCCCGGATGGTACCGCTTTCCGTGACGGCGATGAGGAGCGGGCCCCGCTCGACCGTAGCGAGGGCCGCCTGCCCGGCGGCCTCTCCCCTGCCGCCGGCCAAAAGCACGACCAGCAGGCCCAAGACAACGCAGCCGGCAGCGATCAGGCTGGTGCGCGGACGGGCCCGGAACCAGGCGACCATGGCCTCGGCCTTCCTCGCCAGTCGTCCATTCTTCGATGAGGGAATCGCATGGTTACTCATAGTCTCTCTCCGGCACTTGCTCCGTCTCCAGGGCCCCCTCCTCCCACATCCCCCTCTCGTCGACCCTGAGCAGACCCAGGTCCTGGGTGAGTCGAAGCCTGGCGATGTGGAGATTGATCAGGTCCCGGGTCAGATTGTTCTGTGCGTCCACCCTGTCATCCAGGGCCTCCAGGAGGTTCCGGGTCTCCACCCGCCCCGCCTCGATGAGCAGGCCCACCGTCTTCACCCGCTCCTCCGCCAACTCCAGACTCAACTGGTCGACACGGTAGGTGGCGATGTTCTGTTGCACCGTCCGGTAGGAGCCACGGACATCCAGCTTGACCTCGTCCTCAGCCTGCGAGTAGCTGCGGAGACTTCGCTGGAGATTGATTATCGCTCTGCGGTAGGCATTGCGCTCGCTGAAGCGGTCCACCGGGAGGTCGTAGTCCACCCCCAGGCGGTAGGTACCCTCGTGGAACTGGGCGTCCAGCGCTTCCCCGGTGGGCTTCGAGCCGATGGAGGCCGAGGCCGTGAGGTCCAGGTCCCCGCGGAGCTGGTCCTCGTCGACGCGCACGCCCCGGCGGGCGTCGGCCACCTGGTCCCGGGTCACCATCAGGTCCAACCGGTTCCTGATGCCGATGCCGATGGCGTCTTCCAGAGCGACGGCCGGGGGCTCCAGTGTCTCCTTCTCGCTCAACCGGTCCAGCTCCCGGGAATCGAGCACGATTGACAGTTCGGTGGGGAGTCCCAGCGTGTTCTTGAACCGGTCCAGGGCCTGTTCATAGCTCTGAACGGCCTGTACCCAACTGTTGCGGGCGCTCAGTGTCCGCTGGCTGGCCTGGTCGGCTTCGAACTTGGGCCGGCGGCCGGCGTCGGCCAATCTGATGGCCGTCTTCTCGTTTCGCTTGAAGCTCTGGTAGTTCTCATAGGCGTTGCGCACCGCGTCCACCTGCCGGAGAACACCGAAGAACTCCTCGGCCGTGTCCACCGCGAAGGTCCGACGGAAGCGCTCGAACTCGCGCACCGCGTAGATAACGTCCCGCTCGGACTGCACCAGCGACTCCTGGGCGATGGTGCGCCCGAAGCCTCTGAGCAGGGGTTGAACCAGACTCACCGTCCAGGAGCTCTCGGCCTCCTCCGTGGTTCGGCTGCCGAAGTCGCCGGCAAAATCAGTGCTCATGGAGGCCCCCAGGTCTCCGCCGTCGGGGAGCCGAAGGCTCACGCCGACGTCGGCCCCAGCGTCCCAGAGGCTGAACCGGGGCGAATCGCCGGAGCGCTCGACGTTCCCGGACAGGGCCGCCCGGAACTGGGGACTCCACCGGTACTGCTCCAGGGTCAGCGCCAGGGCCTCGAGGTAGAGCGTCTCTTCCCGGCTCAGATAGCTGCGGCTGTGACGGAAGGCCATGTAGAGCACGTCGGCGAGGCCGAGTACCCGGGCCTCCTCAGGCACGGGGACGGCCTCCCCCCTTTCCTCCAGGAGGGCGAACTTATCGGGCGCAGCGACAGCCGGCTCCGGCCCCGCTCCCTCACCTGCGGCCCTCTCGCCGCTCACTGGGCCTGGAGACGGAGCGGGAGATGGAACTTCGACCGACGGTTCCCCCGACGTCCCCTCGGAGGGGGCCCTCACCGGGTTGCCGCCCTGGTCGGCGGGCATCTCCAACTCTGACGCCCCTCCACCGAGGGCCTCTCGAAGCTCGGCCTCGTCGGCCAGAGGGGTGAGCTCCTCTAACTCCCGGGTGGCCGGTGGGGGCGGCTCCACCGATAAGGGGCGGGCCTCACCCAACTCCTGCTCCTGGGTGCGGGCAACCAGTTCGTAGACCTGGGCATCGGCCTGGCTCCGGTAGTACCCGGGCGAGCAGCCCACGGCCACAACCAGCATCAGCACAAAGAGACAACGGGAAAGCACGCGAAGCACCTCACCTGAAAGGCACGAACCTCGGGGCCGCGGCCAAGCATCAGCTCCCGGCCGGTCCCCTCCGGGCCGTCCACCAAGACCCGAGGGCGACCAGCGCTCGGCCCCCAACAAGGACCTCTCCCTATAGTATACGGCCAAGCGACTCCCCTCGCCTGCACAAAACACGCCGCTCAAACTCAAAAACGCTCGCCCCTCTACCTCCGACGAACCGGGGCGCAGCCAAAGCCCGGACAGACGGGCGCACCACACGCCCGTCCTCCCACTTATGACGAACGTCACCCGGTTTCGGTTCCCTCAAACCCGGCGCGACCTTTCGGGCGTGGCACACCTTCCTGCTGCACGGCCCGGCCCTTCGGCAAGCTCAGGACAAGCAAGTCCGGCCGTGGCACACCTGCCTCATCGTGGGGCCGGCCCTAGCAGACAGATTCTCGAGGCGTGCCGCGGACTGACCGTAGGGTGAGTCCGTGTTGAGCTTCCGCACGGCCCGTACGGGCCGGAGTTTCTTGTGGAAATAGGCGCAAGGAAAAGGCGGCCGGGCCGTTGCCCCCTTCTCCGTCGCCCCACGGACCGTGGGCCTTCGGCCCGACGTCCGTGCCACCCACTGTGCCATCCGAGAGAGAGCCGGGGCTGGACGCTCAAGGCGGGCTCTGGCCGTCACCCGGCCTTGACCCGTCCCCACGATCTCGACGTCCACCCCTCGGGAACGTTCCCCAGTAGCCGGGAGCGGATTGCGCTGGCCGAGGTTCAGTGGTCGGCCGATATCCCCAGTGTGCGAACGGAAGTTCGTCCAGACCGAAAGGAGGGATTGGAGATGGCCGCTTGGGACCCGTCTGTGACCACACACATCATCAGCCACATGAGCATCGCCTACGACCCCGAGCACCTGACCCTGCGACTCAGCGTTCCAGCCAAGGACATCCGACGCCTCTCCCCCGAAGCCCGGGAGGTGCTCCTGGAAACGGTGGTGGACTCCTGGAAGCAGAACTGCCCCGAGTGGAAGTTGGAGGAACTCCTCCTCACCCTCCAACCCGAGGAATCCTGAGTCGACCTCATCCCCCACCCCCGGCCTGACACCCCACCCGGGCGGTCACACCCGCCGGGGCGGCGTCCGTCACTCGAAGGTCAGGATGCACTTGGTGCACTGTTCCGGGTGTTCGTCGATGAGGGCGAAGGCCTGGGCAGCGTCGGCGAACGCAAAGCGATGGCTGAGCAGTGTGTCCACCTTGATCCTACCTTCGAGGATGAGCTCGAAGAAGGTGCCCACGGTGCGCTCCCGGTCCCAGCGCCGACCGTGCACGGGCGCCACCCGGTGGTTGTTGATGCGTATCTCCACGCAGCCGCCATTCCAGAGCGAACCCCCGTGGTGGAACTCCTCACCCAGCCTCAGGCCCTTCGCCTCCCCCTGGTAGAAAGCCACCGCCTGCAAGACCGAATGCCCCGGGGCCCCGCAGCGGATGGCCTGGTGCAGTGCCCGGTAGCTGCCCGAGGTTTCAAAGACCACGTCGGCCCCGCCGGTGCGGGTGAGTTCGCTGCGCACCAGGCGGGCCACGTCGTCCGTCGTCGGGTCCAGGGCCGCGTGGGCGCCGAACTTCACCGCTAAGTCCCGTCGGTTCGGGAGCGGGTCGACCGCGACGACGGGCTCCACGCCCCCTAACCTGCAGAGCTGGACGATGAAGAGCCCGATGACGCCCATCCCGAAGATGCAGGTGCTCTCACCCAGCCTGACCTGGCTGGTGAGGTAGGCGTCCATGGCCACGCCACCCAGGGCCTTGAAGATGGCCAGCTCGGCCGGGAAGTCGGCGGGGAGCGCGCCCGCCCGACGAAGTCCCTCGGCCGACTGGACCGACGTGGTCCGGTGACCGTAGGAGAGGGAGAAGCGCTCGCCCATCTCCACCCCCGTCACCCCGGGGCCCACCTCCACCACCTCCCCCACCTCCTCGTAACCGTAGGTGAAGGGATAGCTCTGCTCGACGGGTTCGTCGGTGAATAGGCCGTCCACCATCTTCTTGTGGATGTTGGGGGCCGTGCCCCGGTACATGTTCATCTCGGTGCCGTGACTTATGCCCGAGAAGAGGGTCCTCAGACGCACCTCGCCCTCGGCCAGCGGGCGCTCCTCGTAGTCACGGAAGTCCACCTGCTTCGGCCCGGTGAAAATCAACTCGGTTCCCATTGCTGACCTCCAATGACACGGGTTCCATAAACGCAGAGACGCAAAGGACGCAGAGGAAAACGCCCCCGACTAACCTGCTCAGGCCGTGACCTGGCCGTTCTCTTCGTCAAGGCCCAGAACCACTCGTCGAATCCCGTCTCGCAACACAGGCACGTTCCAGTTGATGAGAAGACCAAGCTTGCATCCCAGCAATCTCAGATAGGTCAACACCTGGGCTGTGTGCAGGGGCAGGAGCACATCCACCGCCTTCAGCTCCACCACCACCAATCCGCCCACCAGAAAGTCCAATCGATACCCACAATCCAGGTTCACACCCTTATACTCGACCGTCAGCCTCTTCTCCCTCTCAAAGGGGAGATTGCGTAAAGCAAACTCGTGTGCCAGACACTCCTGGTAAGCATTCTCGAGGAGACCCGGTCCCAGGCTGCGGTGCACTTCGATGGCAGCACCAATGATCTGCTCTGACAGTTCAGTCTCGCGAACGATGTCAGTTCCTTTCTGGGGTTTCGTGGCAAAGATGCGGAAAGTGCTGAGGGAAGGCCGGACATCCTCCGTTGTCGTTTTCTTTTCTTGAACTCTCTCTTGTCGTCGCTTTCTCCGTTGTTCTCTGCGACCTCTGCGCCTCTGCGGTTAGAGAACCTTTCATTTGGCTTTCTTCTCCTCGGCGCGGAGTTGGGCAAGCAGGTCGTCGTACTCCTCCCGATCCACGGGGAGTTCCACCACCTTCCCCCTCTTGCTGGAGAGGATGATGGCGTTGGCCAACTCCACGGAGTTTCGGCCGTCGGGCCCGGTCACCATCGGTTCACGCCCGTCGATGAGGGCCTGACTGAAGTCGTGGATGCAGGCCGTGTGACCCGTGTACTCGGGCTTCTCGGGCTCGATGGTCTCCCAGGCCGTCTCGGGCCGGCCCCAGGCCTTCTCCGACTTGCGGATGAATTCGTCGCCGGGCGTATCAGGACGGGCGACGCGAAGCCCCTGCCCGTCGGAGACGACCGCGGCCTTGTAGCCAACGGCCTCGAACCGGTTGGTGCCCGCGTAGTCGATGACGTTGCAGGAGATGCGGGCGACGGCGCCGTCGTCGTATTCGAAGAGGGCCTCGACGAAGTCCTCCACGGGGACGTCGTGGGCCAGGGTGCGGGTCCAGGCCATCACCCGTCTGGGCATGCCGCAGAACCACTGGAAGCTGTCCAACTGGTGGGGCGACTGGTTGATGAGCACGCCCCCGCCCTCCAGCACCCACGTGCCCCGCCACGCTGCGCTGTTGTAGTAGGCCATGGTGCGCATGCTGTTGCTGACCGACTCGGCCCGGTACCAGGGGTTCACCTCCTCATCCATCAGCTTCTTGATGGCGGCGGCCTGGCCCGTGAAGCGATGCTGGTAGACCACGCCCAGGACGTTGCCCGTCGCTTGAGCCGCTTCGATCATCCGGTCGGCCTCGGCCACGGTGACCGACATGGGCTTCTCGGTGATGACGGCCTTACCCGCTTCCATGGAGGCGATGGCGATTTCCGGATGATACAGGTGGGGCGTACAGACGCTCACAGCGTCCAGCTCCTTCATCCCGAGCATCTTCCGCCAGTCGCCGAAAGCCTCCACGCTGTGCTCTTCGCCACACTGCTTGGCCGC
>CAZIBA010000030.1:0-10385 GCA_964536795.1 uncultured Planctomycetota bacterium
TGTTTCCCCGGTTGAGTTCGACGACGCTGGTGGGTCCGCAGGTGGAGAGTTCGTCCAGTCCGTCCTCACTGTGAACCACCAGGGCCCGTCGGGTGTCCAGGTCGGCCAGGGCCCGAGCTATGAGGGGCTGCATGGCCGGGCTGTATACGCCCAGGACCTGGCAGTTGGCCAGGGCCGGGTTGCAGAGGGGACCGAGGATGTTGAAGATGGTGCGGACGCCAATCTCCCGTCGGGGTCCGATGGCGTAGCGCATGGCCCCGTGGAACTTGGGGGCGAAGAGGAAGGCGAAGTGGGCCTCGCGGATGCTCCGCTGGAGGGCGGGCAGCGGCGCATCGATGCGCACACCCAGCGCGGTCAGGACGTCGGCGCTGCCACTGCTGCTGGAGACGGAACGGTTGCCGTGCTTGGCCACCGTCACCCCGGCCCCGGCGGCGACCAGGGCCGTGGCCGTGGAGATGTTGAAGGTCCCCACCACGTCGCCCCCGGTGCCACAGGTGTCCAGCACCACGTCGGCACCAGCGTCCAGACGCAGGGCATGTTCCCGCATCGACCGGGCGGAACCGGCAATCTCGTCGGCCGTCTCCCCCTTGAGACGCAGGGCCACCAGGTAGGCGGATATCTGGGCGGGAGTGGCCCCTCCCGACATCACCTCGTCCATAACCGCCTGGGCCTCGTCGGCAGCGAGACTCTCGCCTTCAATGACGCGACGCAACGCCTGTCGGATCAGCTTTCCCTGCTCTGCTTCACTCACTTGTCTCTCCCGCTACTCGCGGCCCGCGCTCTTGGTGTACCCCCGCGGGCCCTGGCCCACGGGACTCTCGACATGCTCTCCAGGCCGGGCAAGAATGCCCGGCCTCCCGAGGACTACGCGCTGCCCGTGCCACCCTACGTCTTGCCCAGCTTCCGCGCCGACCCCCCGCCGGCCGGGCGAGAGACCAGCCAGCCAGGGGTGCCACGGCCGGTCTTGCCTGTCCCGAGCCCAGCCGAGGGGTCCGGCCGTGCCACATCCCGACCCGTCTCCTCCTGGTAGGAGGCCAGGACGCGCTCGCCCATTGCCTCTTCTCGCCCCTGTCGCACCAGGGCGACCGCAGCGCCTCCGAACCCACCCCCCGTCATCCGGGCGCCCAGGCAGCCTTCCTCCGAGCGTACCAAACCTACCAGCAGGTCCAGCTCCGCACAAGAGACCTCGTAGTCCACCCGCAGGCTCTCGTGGGAGGCGTCCATCAGTCGGCCGAACTGCTCCACGTCCCCCTCCCCCAGGGCCGTAACCGACTCCAGCACCCGCTCGTTCTCGGTGACCACGTGTCGCGCCCGCCGACGGAGCACGTCCGGAAGCTCTTCCTCGACGCTTGCGAACTCCTCAGCGCTCACGTCACGGAGGCCCTCCCGGGGTCCAAGCAGTCGGCTCAGAGCCTGAACGGCCCCTCGGCACTCCTCCTGACGCTGGTGGTAGGCCGTGGCCCCCAACTCGTGCTTGACGCCCGTGTCGAGAATGAGGATGGCGACCTGCTCAGGGTCGATGGGCACCGTCCGGTGCCTCAGGCTTCGACAGTCCAGGAAGACGGCGCGGTCGGGCGAGCCGAAGAGCGAAGCGAACTGGTCCATGATACCACACTGGACGCCCACGAACTCGTTCTCTGCCCGCCTGCAGAGCTTCGCCAGCGCAGCCCGGGGCATCTCTTCGGCCACCAGCCTTAGGACGAAGAGGGCCGTGGCCACCTCGATGGCCGCTGAGCTCGACAGCCCGGCCCCCACGGGCAGATCGCCCGTCACGACTGCCTCGAATCCGGGCACTCGTACCCCGGCCTCCCCCAGCGCCCAGAGGACCCCGGCCGGGTAGCGGGCCCACACCGGCTCCAGTTCCGGGGACAATTGTTCCACGTGGAACAGCGTTCCCTCCTGGTATGCCCGGGCCCACAGGCGCACCACGTCGTCGTCGCGGGCCCGACCGATGAGGGTGACCTCCTGCTCAAGGGCCATGGGGAGGACGAAACCGTCGTTGTAGTCGGTGTGCTCGCCGATGAGGTTCACCCGTCCCGGACCACGGGCCAGCACCAGCTCGCCCCCCGGCCCGAACTGCTGCTGGAAGAGGGCCCTGGCCCGGTCCTGCTTCGCCTGTTCGTCCTCAACGGTCATTGGCGTGCATTCTTCACGGTCGAGGTCAGCGGGCGGCATTGTAACCGCCACCCCCGGCCCGGACAAGCCTCGCCGCCGAAAAGCCGTTGCCTGGGTCACCTTCGGCCGACTACAATCACCGTTGAGATGGCTCACAAACCACTGGACCTCATCATCGACACCGACCCGGGCATCGACGACGCCTGCGCACTGCTGGCCGCCTTGAGCTCGCCGCGCCTCCGGGTCCGGGCCATCGTCGCCACCGGCGGGAACGTCCCCGCCCGTCAGACGCTGGAGAACGTCCGCCGGGTGCTGGCCGTGGCTCAACCTGCCCACGTGCCCCTGGTCGGCGCCGGTCTGGACCCGCCTGGACGGGACCTCCACGCTACCCACGTCCACGGGCCCGACGGTCTGGCGGGCGTGGCCTTAGCGGCCGCGCCCATCGAAGCCCAGGGCGCCCAGGAAGCCGTCGCCCGGGTGCTCGATGCAACTGAAGGGCAGGTGTCGCTCCTGGCGCTCGCTCCGCTGACCACCGTCCGTTGGCTGCTCGACGAAGTGCCCGGTTTCCGGGCACGCCTAAGGCAGGTCGTGGTGATGGGGGGAGCGGTACGCTCACCGGGGAACGTGTCTCCGGTGGCCGAGTTCAACTTCTGGCGCGACCCGGAGGCCGCCGCGGCCGTCCTGGGCGCGGGGCTGCCCCTCAGGCTCATCTCCCTGGACGTGACCGAGCGCTGGCCGGTAACCACGGAGGACCTGCGCAGTCGGCTGCGGGGGTCATCGCGGCGCCAGCGCTTCCTCCGCCAGCTCCTCCGCTACGCCATCGGCACGCACAAGAAGCTGGGCCGCACGGGGGCCTACGTGCACGATGCTCTGGCGCTGGCCGCGCTGCTCCGCCCCGGCCTCTTTCGCTGGGAGGCGATGCAGTTGGACGTGGAGACCCGGGGGGCGCTCACCCGGGGAATGGTGGTGGCCGAACGGCGCGGCCACGTGCGTCTGCGGCCCAACGCGACGGTCGCCGTCGGGTTTCGCCGACAGGCCTTGAGTGAGTTCCTGTGGGGGTTGCTCCAGTGACGCTTCCACCTCCCCCAACGACACCCGCCGAGGACGAGGGGCTTAAGCCCCTTGCCTGCTCCGTGGCCCCCGGTCTCAGGCGGGTGTGGGTGGCGGTGGCGCTGACGGTGCTGGCGTTGGTCGTCTACAACCTCAACCTGCGCGAGGTCAGCATGGACGACACCATCGGCACCCGCTTTCTCCCCCTCAGCATCCTGGCCGAAGGCGACCTGGACCTGGACGAGTTCCACTTCCTCCACGAAGGCAAGACCGAGCAGAGCGAACTCCCCTACTACCTCCAGTACCGGGACGGCCACTACTACTCCAGCTACCCGGTGCTGCCGGCCATCATGGCCCTCCCGGTGTACGTGGTCCCCACCATGCTCGGGCTCTTCGACGGGGCCGAGCCCGACTTTTCCGTGGACGTGGGCATCACCACCAAGGTGGCGGCCTCCCTCGTCGCCGCCCTCTCCGTGGCCTTCGTGTACCTGGCCAGCCGACGCCTCTTCGCCCACCGCTGGGCCCTGGGGGCCGCGCTCATCTACGCCTTCGCCACGGGCACCTTCAGCACCTCCAGCCAGGGTCTCTGGCAGCACGGTCCGGCCCAGCTCTGGCTGGCGGTGGCCTTGTGGTGCCTTCTGCCCGACCGCGGCGACCGGGAGGAGGGCCGGCTCAGGCCGGGTCTGGTGGCTCTGGGTGGGCTGTGCCTGGCCCTGGCGGTGGCTGCCCGGGCCGTGATGGTGGTGCCGGCAGGGGTGTTTCTCGTCTACGTGGCGCAGCGCGACCGACGGGCCCTGCTGGGGTTCCTCGCCGGTCCGCTGGCGGTGGGGGTGCTGCTGGCTGCCTACAACTTAGCGCACTTCGGCACGCTCCTGGGTGGAGAGGCGTACCTGGGCACGCTGCACGCGGAGATGCACGGTGTGGGGGGCTCGTGGACGGTCAACTTCCTGCCCGGCCTTTACGGGTTGCTGTTCTCGGCCAACCGGGGCCTGTTGGTCTTCACGCCCGTGCTGCTGGTGGCGGCCGCCGGGGCGGAGCGGGGCTGGAAGGAGCGCCGACTCTCGACCCTCAAGGAGGTGACGCTGGCAGCAGGAGCGACGCTGGTCCTCTACGGTTTCTACACGGTGTGGTGGGGTGGCTGGAGCTACGGTCCCCGTTACGCCTGCGACGTGCTGCCACTGCTGGCCGTGCTCGTGGCCGGGGGACTGGAGCGGGGTTGGCCCCTGCGCCGGGCCCGTGCCGCCATCGTGGCCGTCCTGGCCTACAGCCTGGCCGTGCAACTGGTGGGCTTCCTCTGCTACACCCCGGCCCGCTGGAACCTCTACGACCGCACGGGCAGTTGGCTCAACGTGGACCTCCATCACCGCCGCCTGTGGGACTGGCGGGACTGGCAGGTGCTCCGCTACCTGCGTGCAGGGCTGGCCCCCAACGTCTTCCAGGAGAAGGCCCGGGACCACGCCGTCCACGCCGACGCGCTCCAGCTCCAGGGCCTCACCGAGCCGGCGGAGGCGCACTACCGGGAGGCGCTCTACTGGGACCCGGACAACGTCACCGCCAACCGGGGGCTGGGCATCCTGCTTCTGGTCCGTGGGAACCGCACCGAGGCCAGCGCTCTCCTGGAGCGGGCCGTCCAGCTCAAGCCCAGCGACGCCGCCAGCCAGCACAACCTGGGCTTCTACTACCTGCAGGCCGGGAACCCGGGTGAAGCCGTCCGCCACCTGGCCCGGGCCCTGGACCTGGAACCCACCCGGGCGGCCACCTACCGGCAACTGGCCGTAGCCCTCTACCAGCAGGCCCGTTACCAGGAAGCCCTCAAAGTGGTCAAGGGAGGTCTGGCCGTCTCGCCTTCCGACCGAGAGATGCAGGAGATAAAGGCCGATCTGGAACGTCGGCTCAGCGGTCCCGGTTGAGCTGCCGGGGAAGGGCTCCCCGCTCTCTCACCAGCTCACTCGGGCAGGCTCAAGCCCTGGTCCTGCAGTTGCTTCAGGGCGACCTCTGCTGCCCGCTGCTCGGCCTGACGCTTGGTCCGACCCACGCCTCGGCCGTGACGGCGACCGGAGACCAGCACTTCCACCTCGAACTCCCGGTCGTGGTCGGGACCCCGAGCTTCGATGACCCGGTACTGGGGCGACACCCAGCCCTGGGCCTGGACCAGCTGCTGGAGCAGGCTCTTGAAGTTGCGCCCTCGCTTGCGACTGAGCACGGCCTCCAGCTCCGAGCGCAGGTGGCGCTTGATGAAGCCCTGTGTCCGGCGCAGACCCCCGTCCAGGTAGATGGCGGCGATGACGGCTTCCAGGGTGTTGGCCAGGATCGAGCGCGGGAGCTGCTGTCCGGCCAGACCCCTGCCCACCCGGATGAACCGACCCAGACCCAACCGCTGACACATCCCCACCAGGCCGTTCCGGGACACCATCACCGACTTGATGCGCGTTAGCTCTCCCTCGCTGGCCTCGGGGAGCAGGTCGAAGAGCCAGCGGCTGACCACCGTCCCCAGCACCGCGTCGCCCAGGAACTCCAGCCTCTCGTTGGACGCACGCGCGTTGCACCGTTCGGAAGAATGGGTCAGCGCCAGCTCCAGCCAGCCAGGGTCGCGGAACTCGTAGCCCAGGACTTCCTGACACCGGCCGAGGGCAGCGGTCCCACGGGGGGCTACGTCTGAAGTGACTTTCTTAGGCAGTGGGCGAGACCCCTTCTGTTGCCGAGCGGCCAAAAGTCGTGACCTCTATGTGAGAAAGACACCCGTCCCCTTCTGAGACGAAGCCGCGCCCCCGCCAGAGCCCCCTCGCCCCCGTCCCCTCTCCCGCCGGGAGAAGGGCGAGGGACGCGCCGCCGGCCACCAGAGTATCCGGGCCTGATGAACCATAGCCTTAGGAGCACTCCCGCGCAAAGCCTTTTTCCGCTCATACGAGTGGCCGGACCGAGCCGACCACAGAAAATCGTTGTTCCCGCCTTCCTCCGCCGGTCTAATGGAAGCAAGGGACACGCGTTCCGCCTGCCCAGCCGCCCGCGACAGCGGGCGCCGGCGAACGCATCTTTCCGGTCTGCACGCCCGGACGTGAAGGTGTCTGATGCGCAACGTCAACGGCTCAACCACTGCGGTCCGTGGCCGCGCCTGGCGCCGTCACCTGGCGCTTCTTCTCGGGCTGGCTCTCGTCCTGCTGCTCCTGTGGACGTTCTGGGTCCGCCGGAGCGACGGTCAGGACCCCTCCTCTGCCTCCGGTGTCATCTCGGTGGAGGAGGTGAGCGCGGGACAGCGGGGCTACGGCTGGACCACACTCCAGGACTCCCAACCCGTCCGTTTCGACCTGCAGGTGCTGGGCATCGTGCGCAACGCCCGCCCCCAGCAGGACATGATCCTGGTGCGCCTGGAGGGTGACCGGTTGGCCCAGGCCGGTGTGGCCTTGGGGATGAGTGGGTCCCCCGTCTACATCGACGGCCAGCTGGCCGGGGCCGTGGCCTACACCTGGACCTACGCCAAGGAGCCCATCGCCGGCGTCACCCCCATCGCAAACATGCTCGAGCTGCTCACCCCGGCCGAAGTCGGCGGGCCTCCGGAGGCGAAGAGGGTGTCGAACGTGACGGGGATGTCGCTCGTCCCGGCCGTCCTGGGCCGCTCGCAGCCGGAGGCCGACGGTGGACCGGGGCTCCCCCCTCTCCTGGCCCTCGCCCGGGACCGTACCTCGTCGGGCTCCACGGGGTTTCTGCCCCTGCGCCCCGCCGTGAGCATCGCCGGGCTCCCCCCCGGAGGCCAGCAGGTGCTGGCCGAGAGCTTCGAGCGCGCCGGCTTCCTGGCCGTGGCCGGCCCGTCGCGGGCAGGCGCCGGGAACCCGGCCGAGGCGACCCCGTCGGCTGGCTTGAGGCCCGGCTCGCCCTTGGTGGTTCAACTGGCCCGGGGCGACCTGGAGATCAGTGCCTTGGGGACGGTCACGGCGATCGTCGGCGACCGCATCCTGGCGTTCGGCCATCCCTTTCTCGGTGAGCCCGGCGCGGAGCTGCCCCTGGCCAGGGGGTCCATAGAGGCCGTCATTCCCCGCCAGCAGGTATCGCTGAAGCTGTGGAGCCCAGGGGAGGAAGTGGGGGTTACGGAGAGGGAGGGACTGGCCGGGCTCACCGGTCGGCTGGGTGGGCGGGCCAGGATGATCCCCGTGGAGCTGACCTGCCGACGCCGGGACGTGGGCCGCCAGGATACCTACCACTTCGAGCTGGCCCGTCACCCCACCCTCACCCCCAACCTGCTGGGCACCATCACCGCGGCCGTCCTCCAGGTGGGGGGGGCCCCGGCGCCCGAGTCCAGCGCCCACCTGGTGAGCACCTTTGAGGTCGAGGGGTATCCCCCCCTTCGCTACGACGATTGCTTCGCCGGGAGCGGTCTGGGAGAGCAGCTTGCCCAGGAGGTGGCCGTGGTTCCCCGACTGCTGATGAGCAACCCCTTCGGCCCGGTGGCGCTGGAAGGGGTCACCATCTCCGTGGAGGTGGTGGACGAGCTGCGCTCGGCCGTCATCGAGGGCCTCACACTGCGCGACGTCGTCATCGGACCCGGGGACACGGTGGAGGCCGACGTGGTGGTCGTCCCCTACCGTCAGCCCCGCCAACGGGTGAGCGTCCGGCTCCAGGTGCCGGCCGACGCCCGACCCGGCCCTCGCATCCTGGTCGTGGGAGACGCCTTCTCCGAGGCCCGCCTGGACGTGATGGCCCGTCGTCACCACTACGAGCCCCGCTCCCTGGACCAACTGATGTCACTCCTTCGGGAGGAGTTCAAGCAGACCCGCCTCTACGCCCGTCTGTCCCGCGGACAGTACGGGGTGGCCATCCAGGGGGCGGAGCTGCCCGCGCTCCCACCCAGTGTCATGCAGATACTCACCTCACCACTGGAGACGGATCGCTCACCCATCATCGGCAGCGTGGCCGCCTGGCAGGAAACCCCCTGGGTACTGCGGGGTGTCAAGGCCGCCTACCTCAGGGTGACCGACAATCAGGAAAGGACCGACCAGCAGTGACCGAAATAACTCCAAGACCCTCAGGTGGGCGAGCCGTGGGATTGCGCTGGCTGGCGCTGGGCGTCCTGCTCACGGCGATGGTGGCCGCCGGCCCGGGCCACGCGGGCGGCGTCAAGTTCTGGGTGGACGAAGCCGACGGTTTCACCAAGGGTGAGCACGCGGGGACCGGTCTCACCGGCGAACGCTGGCTCATCCTCTCCAGTCCGCGGAGCGTCTTGCTTGAGCCCTCCCCCACCCTCTTCGTCTGGGACCTGGCCCCGGCCCCGGACGGCGGCCTCTACCTGGCCACCGGGAACCAGGGCAAGCTCCTCCGTCTCCGTCACGACGACCAGACCGGGGAAGACGTCGTCGAGGAGTTCTACGACTTCACCGACCCCGTCGTCTTCAGCCTGGCCGCAGACGCTGAGGGGAACCTCTACGCGGCCACCAGCCCGGGGGGCGTGGTCTACAAGCTCACCCCTCACCCCGAGGGGAAACCCACGACCTCGGTCGTCTACGACACCGAGGGCCAGTACGTCTGGGACATGGCCGTGGGGAGTCGGGGCCAGCTCTACCTGGCCACCGGCCCCGAGGGACGCATCTACCGCGTCCAGCCCGACGGCACCGGCTCCCTGCTCTACGACTCCCCCGACCGCCACGTCCTCTGCCTGGCCCTGGCCCCCGACGACACCCTCTACGCCGGCACCAGCGACCACGGCTGGGTCTACAGGTTCTCCCCCGAGGGCTCCTTCCAGGTCGCCTACGACGCCTCCGAAGGCGAGATCCACTCCATGGCCGCCGACGCCCAGGGGAACGTCTACTTCGGCACCGCCGACCTGGGTCGGAAGGCCGAACCCGCCGAGCAGGCCCGCGCCGCCCAGGCCCTCGTCTCCGAGCTAACCCGGGGTGGCGAGCAGGGGGCCCCCTCCTCGCTGCTGGCCCCACCCAGCGTCACGCTGCCCGGCGAGAAGATCCAGGCCTCCAACGCCCTCTACCGCCTCTCCCCCGAGGGCGAGGTGCTTCGGCTGGGCCGCTTCCAGGGGATGCTCATGCTCTCCCTCACCGTCGCTGGCGACCTGGTCTACGTCGGCACCGGGAACCAGGGCCGCCTCTTCGTGGTGACGGGCACCGAGAAGGTGAGCGAGGTCGATCCCCCCACCAAGGGTCACACGCCCAGCCCCGAGGCCCGTCAACTCACCACGCTCCTGGGCCCCTCCGCCCAACGGAGAGCCCCACGCCTCTACCTGGGCACCACAAACCCCGGCGGACTGCTGGCCCTGGAACCGGGCTTCGGCCCCCGGGGGACCTTCACCTCCCAGGTGCTCGACGCGAAGTTCGTTGCCCGCTGGGGCCAGCTCACCCTAAAGGGCGACTTCCCCCCCGGGACCGCGCCCTCGACGGAGCTCGCAACGACCGTCCAGGTGCGCACCCGAAGCGGGCACACCGCCGAGCCCGACGAGACCTGGGCCGACTGGTCCGACTGGCAGGACCTCCGCCCCGGCTCCGCCGGCGGCGACGGCCTGGCCGTGGTCAGCCCCCCGGCCCGCTTCCTCCAGTACCAGCTCCGCCTCACCACCGCCGACCCGGAAATGACCCCCACCGTGACCCAGGTGCGCCTGGCCTACCTCACCTCCAACCAGCCCCCGCGCATCCAGGCCCTCTCCGTGGGCAGACCACCACAGACCTCCGGCCCCTCCCCCCCGCCCCCCCGCCAGGGCGCCACCCCCCCGACCGGCCGCACCCCACCCCCACCAGCCCAGGGCACCCCGCCAGCCACCCCGAAGGCCGGCGTCGTCCCCATCTTCTGGAAGGTCACCGACCCCAACGGTGACAAGCTCACCTACGACCTCCACTTCCGGGGCGAAGGGGAGAAGCGCTGGAAGCTCATCGCCGAAGAGCTCACGGGCAGCAACCACAATTGGCAGACCGAAGCCGTGCCCGACGGCACCTACTACGTCAAGCTCAACGTCTCCGACTCACCCGCCAACCCGGGCCCCCGCGCCCTCGCCGACGAGCGCGTGAGCAGCGCCTTCACCGTCGATAACACCCCGCCTCACATCACCGACCTCCAGTGCCAGCCCACCGACGACGGGAGCTACACCCTCACCGCCAACGTCGAGGACGACACCTCACCCATCAACGCCCTCGCCTACAGCATCGACGCCCAGGAGTGGACCACCGTCGAACCCGCCGACGGCATCTTCGACGAACGCTCCGAAGAGGTCTCCGTCTCCATCGGCACGT
>CAZIBA010000031.1:0-10353 GCA_964536795.1 uncultured Planctomycetota bacterium
CTGGCTCAACATCGTCACCGACGTCTTTCCGGCCCTGGCGTTGGGGATGGAGCGCTACGCGGGCAACGTGATGCGCGAGAGGCCCCGACCTCGGTCCGAACCGTTCCTGGGCCGGGCCCAGTACGGGAGCATCCTGGGCTACGGTGGCCTCATCGCCTTCTGTGTGCTAACTGCTTTCCTGGGGGCCCGCTGGCGGCTGGGCCTGGGACTTGAGGAGTCCGTATCGGTGGCCTTCTTCTCGCTGGCCATGGCCCAGCTTTTCTTCGTTCTCAGCGTGAAGGCCGACCGGGGACTGCGCGACCCCCGGGCGCTTCTGACGAACAAGTGGGTCTGGCTGTCTATCCTGTGGTGCTCGGTGCTCACCCTGGGGACGGTGCTGGTCCCCGGGCTGCGTGACGTGCTCCGGGTGCGGATGCTGCCCGCAGCAGGTTGGCTGCTGGTCCTGGGGGCCAGCGTGGTACCCGTTGCCGTGGGCCTGGTCGTGAACACGGTGCGGAGGTCTCGGGGCAGTGGGCTCGGGGACCGGCAAGCCGACGGAAGGGCAGCCCTGACGGTGTCCCAGAACCTGTGAGGTGACGGATGAGACGACGCTTCGCCGCAGCCCAGTTGGAACTGGTCCTGGACGACCGCGAGGGGAACCTGCGTCGGGCCCTGGTCCTGGCCCGGAAGGCCGTCGAACGGGGGGCCGAATTCGTCTGCTTCCCCGAGTGCATGACCAGCGACTATACGCCCCAGGCCGCTGAGTTTGCCGAGCCTGTTCCCGGGCCGACGTGCGAAGTCTTCACCGACCTGGCCAGGGCGTCCGGGGTGTACTTCCTCATAGGCATCTTCGAGCGCGACGGCGACCGCATCTACAACACGGCCGTCGTCCTCGGCCCCGACGGGGTAGCCGGCAAGTACCGCAAGCGTAAGCTCTGGGCCGACACCCACGAGCTCGAGGGTCTGGACGACCCGGCCATGTTCGAGCCGGGCGACCTTCCCAACCTCCTGGAGTTCGGACGGCTGCGGGCCGGCATCCTCATCTGCTGGGACGGTCAGTACGATGAGGTCTGGGAGGACATCCGCGCCGGCGGCGCCCAGGTCATCTTTTACCCCAACAACCGGGGCACCATCGTCCCCGACGATGTGGCCAAACGGGCCAGATCACTCCGCATTCCCATCGTCGGCGTCAACCGGGTGGGCCGTCGACGCATCTACCCGCCTGACCTGGACAGAACCCTCGAAGCGATGCCCCACGCCCTCGTTGAAGGTGATGAGGTCTACTACACGGCCGTCGGCGACAGCGCCATCATCGACGCTTCCGGCCAAATCCTCGCCCACAACTCGGGCGACGAGACGGTCCTCGTCGCCGACCTGGAGGTGTGAACGGGTGTGCGCCCACGCTTGGCGCCACAAGCCTTTTCAAGCAAGGCACTTACCACGTCCGCTGCTCCGAGCGCGCAACAAGACTGCCGATAAGGCCAACGAGCGCACGGGAGCGTGAGCCCAGAGGAGACAGAGAGCGGGCCGGCCGAAGCCGGCCCGCTCTCTGTGCGAAGCGGTCCCTACGGGCGCGGGACCAGACTTATGCCCACCACATGGCGCCGGGCTTTTCGGTGAGAAGCACGTCCTTGAGGAAGGTCACGGCTTTCTGGAAGCCCTCGTTGGTGCTCATCAGGCTGTCCTCGTGTTCGATGGAGAGGACGCCGTCGTAGCCGATGAGTCTGAGGGTGCTCACGAAGTCCTTCCAGAACTCGGGGCCGTGGCCGTAGCCCACGGTGCGGAAGATCCAGCCCCGGTTGATCTCGTCGGCGTAGGACTTGGTGTCGAGCACGCCCACGGTGGCTGCGTTCAGGGGATCGACCCGGCAGTCCTTGGCGTGGACGTGGTAGACGCACCCCGCCAGCGCCCGCAGGCAGGCGATGGGGTTCATGCCCTGCCAGAAGAGGTGGCTGGGGTCGAAGTTGGCCCCCAGGTTTTTGCCGCACTCGGCCCGCAGCCTGAGCATGCTCTCGGTGTTGTAGACCACGAAGCCCGGGTGCATCTCGAAGCCGACCCGTACGCCGTGGTCGGCAGCGAACTTGGCTTCCTTCCGCCAGTAGGGGATGACCTTCTTCTCCCACTGCCACTGGACGATCTCACTGAAGTCGGGCGGCCAGGGACAGGTCACCCAGTTGGGGTACTTGGCGCGCTCCGAGTCCCCCGGGCAGCCACTGAAATTGACCACCGTCTTGACGCCGATGGTCTCCGCCAGGCGGACGGTCTTCCGCCAGACCTCGTGGTTGGCCTTGGCGAAGGCCTTGTCGGGGTGAAGCGCGTTGCCGTGACAGGACAGGGCGCTGATGACCAGTCCCCGGCCCGTGATCTTCTTCTTCCACTCCCGGGCCTTCCTCTTGCTCCCGACCAGCTCGTCCAACGGGCAGTGGGCGTTTCCGGGGTAGTTCCCGGTGCCGATCTCCACCGCCTCCAGACCGCTCCTGACGATGTAGTCCAGGGCCTCCTCCAGCGACTGCTGGCCGAAGAGCACCGTGAAGACGCCTAACTTCATCACCGGCTCCTTTCCTGGCCAAGCCAACTCCACGTCTGCGCGCAGATACCGGCTACTTGCCCGCAGCTCCGCTCCCGGTCGGCGGGCTCCAGCGGGCGTAGATGTGTACCTTGGTCCCGATGGGGGTCCACAGGAAGAGCTCCTCCACGTGAGCGTTCAGCATCCGGATGCAGCCCTCGCTGTGGCGGCCGGGCACCGTCTCCGGTTGGGTGGTGCCGTGGATGCCGTAGCCCGACAGTTCGGACGTGGGCTTCAACCCCATCCAGCGGGTGCCCAGGATGTTGCGCGGGTCACCGTACTCGATCCTCTGCCCCCCGTGGTACCAGGGCGGGTTCTTGATACGGTTCTCGATGACGAAGACACCCTCGGGGGTGACGCTCTCACCGCTCTCGGCCTCGGCCTTCCCGATGCCCACGGGGTAACTCCTCAGCAGCTTCCCCCGGTAGGTGAAGTGAAGCTTCATCCCCTCCTTGTCCACGAAGATGGTGGGCATCCGCCAGGAGACCTTGAGCCGGTCACCGGGACGGATGGTGGTGTCACGCCTGTTGTTCTCAAGCATAAGCTGCTCCAGCGTGACACCGAGCTTTCTGGATATCTGCCAAAGGCTGTCGCCAGGCTCGACGGTGTAGGTGGTGTCGGGCTTGACAGGTGACTCGTCGGGAATGGCCTGGCTCTTGGGCTGAGGACTGGCGCCTCCCTTGTCGGTCGGGGATGTCCCTCCGGCGGCGTCACTGCCCGCGGCGAGTGCGGCCAGTCGCCGCCTGGCCTCGCCTCCGGCCCAGGTCTCGACGTAGGCAGCCGCCTGGCCAAGAAGCTGCTCGGTCCGCTGACGGTCCCCGGCCTCCTCCGCCTCGCTGGCTTCTCTGAGGAGTCGGGCCGCCTCCTGCGAGCGCTTCAGCTTCTCCGCCGTGGTGAAGGAGGTGTCCGCATCCCTCTCCGTGGGGTCCGCACCGGCGCCCACGGCCGGAGGGGCCGCCTCGGGCTCGGAACGTGAGCCCACGAAGACGTACCAACCCACCACGACAACGGCCACGCAGAAGAGGAGAATACCCAGGTTCCTCATTCGCACCCCTCAGGCAACATCAAGCTCACAGGACCAACGAAGTCCCCAGCCGGCCACCCGCCACCGCCAGGCATCATACGGCCCGGCAACCTCCTTGGCAAGCGCCCAGCCGGCGATTCAGCGGTCCAAGCGAAGCACCCCGGCCTCCGTCACCAGCACGTCCACGGGAACGTCCCCCTCCCCGTGGGGCACCACCTCAAACACCTGGCACTCGTAGGCGATGGCGACCCGGAGGGCCGAGCACTCCGAACGACCCAGGAAGCGGTCGTAGAAGCCCCTGCCCCGCCCCACCCGGTGACCGGCGCGGTCGAAGGCGCGCCCGGGCACGACGACCACCTCGATGTCCTCCACGGCTATCGCCTCGTGCACGGTCGGCTCAGGCACGTCCAGCGCCGCCGGCCGGACCGTCGCGTCCGCCCTGAGCCGAACGGGGACGAGCGCTCCCTCGACCACGTCCGTATGGGGCACGGCCACCACGGTTCCGCGTTCCACCAGCCCTCTGATGAGCGGCCACGTCTCAACTTCGTCGGCAAGCGGAAGGAAGGCCATCACCACCGTCGCCGAGGCCACCTCCGGAAGGGCGAGCACCGAACGAGCCACGGCCACGCTGCTGACCAGGCGCTCCTCGGCGCTCAACTGAGCGACCCGCTGCCCAGCCACCCGTCGCACCTCAGCCTTGGTCACCGGTCCGACCCGCCTTCGCCGTCGGTCTCGTCGGCCCCCACCTCCTCGCGCTCGGCCTCTTCCCGGCGTCGGCGGAGCTCCGTCAGCCGGGCCTTGAGCTTGGCTTCGTAGCCCTGGTCGGTGGGTTCGTAGTAGGTCTTCTCCACGCCCAGATACTCCTGGTCCACCCAGTGGTCCTGGCCTTCGTGAGCGTACTTGTAGCCCACGCCGTGGCCCAGCCGCTCGGCCCCGCGGTAGCCGGTGCCCCGCAGGTGCTTAGGCACGGGCACCGTGCGCTCGTTCTCGACGTCCTCGAGGGCCCGGGCTATGCCTAAGTAGCTGGCGTTGCTCTTGGGGGCGCAGGCGATGAAGGTGACGGCCTGGGCCAGGATGATGCGGGCCTCGGGCAGGCCCACGAACTCGGCCGCCTGGAGTGCGGCCGTGGTCACCTGCAGGGCCTGGGGCTCGGCGTTGCCCACGTCCTCGGCCGCGCAGATGACGATTCGCCGGGCGATGAAGCGAGGGTCCTCACCGGCTTCCAGCATCTTGGCCATCCAGTAGAGGGCGGCGTCGGGGTCGGAGCCCCGCATGCTCTTGATGAAGGCGCTGGCCGCGTCGTAGTGCTCGTCGCCGGTACCGTCGTAGACGATGGCCTTGCGCTGGACGCTGTCGGCGGCCACGTCGAGGTCGTAGTGGATGACGCCGTCGGCGTCGGGGTCGGCTGAGAGCACCCCCACCTCCAGGGCGCTGAGGGCCCGGCGGGCGTCGCCGTCGGACATCTGCACCAGGTGGTCCAGGGCCTGCTCCGTGATGCGCACCGCGTACTGGCCCAGGCCGCGCTCCCGGTCGGCAAGGGCCCGCTCCAGCAGGGGGCGGATGTCCTCCCGGCCCAGGGGCTCGAACTGGAATATCTGGCTTCTGCTCACCAGCTGGGCGTTGATGGCGAAGAAGGGGTTCTGGGTCGTGGCCCCGATGAGGATGACCACGCCGCGCTCCACGTCGGGAAGGAGCACGTCCTGTTGGGCCCGGTTGAAACGGTGGAGCTCGTCGATGAAGAGGACGGTCCGTCGGTCGGCCCGAAGCCGGTCACGGGCCCGGGCCAGGACCTGACGGACGTCGGCCACCGTGGCCGAGCTGGCGTTCATCTCCTCGAAGACGGCCTGGGTGGTGTTGGCGATGACGTGGGCCAGGGCGGTCTTGCCCGTCCCCGGAGGGCCGTAGAAGATGAGGGAACTCAGGCGGTCGGCCCGGAGCATCCGGCGCAGCAGTTTCCCCTCGCCCAGGATGTGCTCCTGACCGACGAACTCGTCCAGCGTTCGCGGCCTCATCCTGAGGGCCAGCGGCGCCCAGGGGGCCTGGGTCTCGGCTTCCTCTCCGAACAGGCTCACCTTGCCGTCCTTCAGCGGGTCATCAGGGGCGCAGCACCCGTATGCTACGCAGGAGGAGGGAAGGCGTCAAGACCACCCGGCCCGTCGGTCCCCGGGCCGTGGCGGAGAAGTGGCTACAGAAAAAGCCTCTGCGCGAGTGTCGTTGAGGAGAAGTATTTCAGAACCCTGTCATCAAAGTGGGTGCCCCATGACGGCTTGACACTTCCTGTAGCGGCCAGGCATGTGCGCCACCGACAAAGACGGGCCCCCTCAAGTAGGGTATCGGTTCTCGAAATATTCTTCTCCTCTGACGTACACCACAGAGGCTTCAGTTGAGAAGATACGACACGATGGGGGACTTGTCAAGGCACTTTCGGCGAAAAGGCCGACCCCCTCGGACGGGGAAGGGCCCGAGGGCCGGCTGAGCGACCTCACTCGGCTCGAAGCTGAGCGCCGAAGCACTCGCCGAGCGCGGCCACGATGCCCTCCACCTCGGCCGTCACCTCGTCACTGGACAGTGTGCGCTCGGCCGAGCGGAAGACCAGGGGAAAGGAGATGCTCTTCCTGCCCGCGCCCACCTGCGTACCCCGGTAGGGCTCGTCGGGCGGACCGAAGCTCTCCAGCAGTCCGATCTTCAAGTCCTCGACGACCACGGAGATGTCACCCCACGTCACCCCCTCCCCAACGACCACCGACAGCTCCCGCTCCACGGCTGGGTACCGGGCCAGGGGCGCGAACTGGCGAACCAACCGGGCCCGCTCGGCCACCTGCTCCAGCTTCAGTTCCGAGAGAGCGGCCGACCGCCGAAGCCCGAAGCGCTCCACGAGCTCTGCCGAGGGCTCGCCCAACACGCCCACCGGCTCCCCCTCAATCGAAAGCTCCAGCCCCGTCCCCGAGGTGAAGCCCTCCACCTGGGCCTCCCGCCAACCGCCGCTCAGGCCCAGAGCGGCCAGCACTGCTTCCACGACCCCCTTGGCCGCCAGCAGCCCCTCCGTGGTGAGCAGGGCCAGGTGACGTTCCTCCCGGCAGCCCGTGCCGCTTCCCGGGTCGGGCCAGTAGACGGGGGCCACCTCGAAGAGGCGCAGCTCCTCCTGGCGGAAGCGCTCGTTGGTCCCCTGCACCCGGAGCAGGCTGGGGAGCAAGGACCGACGGAGGCAGGCGTACTCCTCGGAGAGGGCGTTGTCGATGCGCACGGGAGGCTGGGAGCACCAGGGCGAGAGGAGGTCGGCCGACCAACGGGCGAGCAGAGACAGGCTCACCGTCTCCAGGTAACCGGCCCCCACCAGCACCCGCTCCACGACCCCGGTGGCCTCGTCCAACTTGGCCGGGCGGACCAGGCCCACCCGCACGCTGTCACTGGTCGGCACCCGGTCGTAGCCCACGATGCGGGCCACCTCCTCGATGAGGTCTATCTCCCGGGTTACGTCCCGGCGACGCCAACTGGGCACACGCACCGTCGCCCTTCGACCCGTCTTACGGGCCACTTCGAAGCCCAGGGCCCCGAGGATGCCGAGCACCTCATCGGCCGGAACCTCGACGCCCATAATCCGACGAATCCGCTCGTAGCGGAGGGTCACCCGGGGGAGGCGCCTGGGCTGGTAGTTGCAGTCGGCCAGGCCCCGGGCGGCCGTGCCCCCGGTCACCTGGGCGATGAGGGCCGCGGCCCGCTCCGAGGCCCAGGCCACCCCGGCCGGGTCCACCCCCCGCTCGAAGCGGTAGGAACTGTCGGAGGGGAGGTCCAGGGCCCGGGCCGTGTCGCGCACGCTCACGGGGTCGAACTCGGCGCTCTCCAGGAGCACGGTGGTGGTTCGACCGGTGACCTCGGTGTCCAGACCGCCCATGACCCCGGCCACGGCCACCGGTCGTCGGCCGTCGGCGATGACCAGGCGTTCGGGGGTGAGCTCGTGGACTGAGCCGTCGATGGCCGTGATGCGTTCGCCCGACCTGGCTCGACGGACGACGATGCGGTGCTCGGCCAGGGAATCGTAGTCGAAGGCGTGCAGGGGCTGGGCGCACTCCCACATCACGAAGTTGGTCACGTCCACCACGTTGTTGACCGAGCGCAGGCCCACCGATTCCAGCCGACGACGCAGCCAGTCAGGCGAAGGGCCCACGGTCACACCGGTGATGACCCGGGCCGTGTACCGAGGACAGAGCTTCCGGCCCACTATCTCCACCGAACAGAGCTCCTCGACGGGGGTATCGCCCTCCACCAGTTCGACCGTCGGCCGGCGCAGCTCCCCCCTCGTCACCGTGGCCACCTCCCGCGCCACCCCCAGCATCCCCAGCCAGTCGGGGCGGTTGGGCGTTATCTCGGTGAGCAGGCAAGTGTCGCCGGGCACCAGCTCCTCCAGCTCCTCCACGCCGATGCCTATCTGGCGCAGGAGCTCAGCCAGCTCCTGGGGGGACCCCGGGGGGTCACAGTACTGGCTCAGCCACTCGTAGCTCACACGCATAGCGGTCAGAACTGCCTTAGGAAGCGCACGTCGTTCTCGTAAAAAAGCCTGATGTCGTTGATGCCGTGACGGAGCATGGCCATCCGCTCGATGCCCAGCCCGAAGGCGAAGCCGGTGTAGCGCTCGGGGTCGTAGCCCACGGCCCGGAAGACGTTGGGGTCCACCATCCCGCAGCCTCCCCCCTCCAGCCAGCCGCTGCCGCTGCAGACGTTGCACCCCTCCCCCCGGCAGAAGACGCAGCTCATGTGCACCTCGCCGCTGGGCTCGGTGAAGGGGAAGAAGTGGGGCAGAAGCCTGACCTCCACGTCGGGCCCCAGGTACTCGCGGTAGAAGAGGGTGAGCATCCCTTTGAGGTCGGCGAAGGTGACGTCCTCGCCGACCATCAGCCCTTCCACCTGGTAGAACATGAAGCAGTGGGTGGCGTCCACGGTGTCGGGTCGGTAGCAGCGGCCCACGGCGATGATCTGGACGGGGGGTGGTTGTTTCTCCATCACCCGGATCTGCACGGGGGAGGTC
Source organism: uncultured Planctomycetota bacterium (assembly GCA_964536795.1). Classification (GTDB taxonomy): domain Bacteria; phylum Planctomycetota; class DG-23; order CBDVDV01; family CBDVDV01; genus CAZIBA01. The sequence continues at coordinate 8,593 of CAZIBA010000031.1, forward strand.
TGGCTGCGCAGCACCACGTCGTCGCTGAGGTAGAAGTTATCGGAGCGGCTTCGGCTGATGTGCTCGGGCGGGGTGTTGAGGGCGTCGAAGTTGTAGTAGGTGAGTTCCACGTCCGGGCCGGAGGCCAGGCTGAAGCCCAGGCGACCGAAGATGGTCACGATCTCCTCGATGGTCTGGGTGAGCGGGTGCAGCCGACCCAGCCGCGGTCGTACGCCCGGCCGGGTGAGGTCCAGTGGCGGTCTCGGCGCAGCGGCCCGGACCTGAACCGAGGCCCCGGCCTCCAGGGCCCGTGTCATCTCACCCTTGAGCTCGTTCAGGATTCGGCCGGCCACCCGGCGTCCCTCGGGTGGGAACTCGCGGAGGAGCTCGAACAGGCCCCGCAGCACCCCCCGACGACCCAGGTAGCGTACCCGCAGCTCCTCCACCGCCTGGGCGGTCCGGGCCTGGGCCAGGGCCTTGGAGAAGGCTTCCTGGAGGCTGCGTACGTCCTCTGCAAGCGCCATCGAGACCTGCCCTTACGCCCTGCCTGCCGGCAGGAGCAACGAGGAGAAACGGGAAACAAGACGAGCCCGACCGCCGGCCACTCAGCCGGCCGCCGACAGATGCTCACGGGCCAGGGCGACCAACTGGTCGAAGGCCTGAGGCTCGTGAATGGCCAGTTCGGAAAGCTGCTTCCTGTCCAGGGCCACGTTGGCCCGACGCAGCCCGGCGACGAACTGACTGTAGCGGATGTCCCGCTCGGCGCAGGCGGCCGACAGCCGGGTGATCCAGAGTCGGCGGAACTGACGCTTCCTCTGTCGGCGGTCGCGGAAGGCGTAGACCTGACCGCGGGTGAGGGCCTGCTTGGCCTCCCGGTAGCGGCGGGACCGTGCCCCCCAGTACCCCTTGGCCTGCTTCATCACCCGTTTGTGGGCTCGTCTTCGAGCCGGAGCATTTCTGACACGAACCATTGGTGTGCTTCCTCCTGGGAGGGGCCGCGTTCAGCGACCCATCAGTCGACGGACCATTTTCCTCTGGCCGCCCGCAAGTGCAGCGTCCTGGGCAAGTCGCCGGCGCCGACGAGCGTTCTTCTTGCCCAGCAAGTGGGCCCGCCCGCCCCGACGATGCAGCAACTTTCCCCTGGCCGTCACCTTGACGCGCTTGGCCAGACCCTTGTGTGACTTTCGTTTGGGCACAGCGGGACCTCCCCCGTTTCACGCATTCTCTTCGTGGATGCACCGACAGCAAACAGCACGTGTCCGACCAGCCACACTCACCTTGCCGGTCCCGACGACAGCAACGGCTTCCTTCGACCAGCGGTCAGCCGGTGACCTCGGCCTGGCCAGCCTGCTCCTCGTTGGGCCGGACCTCGCCGCCTTGGGCCTCCTCGGTCTGGACCTCCTCCGCCTGGACCTGGCCAGGTTGCTCCTCTTCGGCCCGGGCCTCGCCGGCCTGCTCCCCTGCGGGCGACCGGCGTCCGCTACGGGACCTCTTTCCCGGCTTCTGGGTGAGGCTCATGGCCATTCGTCGACCGTCCAGCTTGGGCATCTGCTCCACGTTGGCAATGTCGGAGAGCATCTCGGCGCAGCGCTCCAGCACCTGCAGCCCCAACTCCGAGTGGCGCATCTGGGCCCGACGGAAGCGGACGTAGATCTGCACGCGCTGACCCCGCTCCAGGAACTGCCGGGCCTTGCGCAGTTTGAACTCCAGGTCGTGGTCCTCGATGCGTGGCCCACCGAGCTGGACGGACTTGAGCTCGCCGGCGTGACGGTGCAAGGCCTG
>CAZIBA010000032.1:0-1951 GCA_964536795.1 uncultured Planctomycetota bacterium
CCCCAGGGAGGTGGCCAGGCGGATGGAAGACCAGGCTGACCTCCTCCAGCTCGGGACTCGGCTGGCCCAGTTAGAACAACAGGCCTTGGAGCAGCGCCTGCGGATGTGGCAGGACCCCGTTCTCTCGGTCGCTCGCCTGGCCGAGCAGTTGCGTCACCTGGCCCAGGAGATGGACGAGGTGGCACCGCCACTCTCGGCTCGCCCGTCGGGCCGTCCGCAGAGAAGGGCCTCTCGGGCAGGCGGGGCGTACAGTGGAGACAAGCGAAGCTTGCCGGAGCCCGCCGTCAAGGCGCTCCACGAGCTGGCCCGCCGGACCTCCAACCCGGTGCTCAAGCGGTACCTGGGTCAGCAGATGGCCGAAGTGCTCCGGGAGTGCGACCGGCCCCGGGAGGCGCTGGAAGTCCTCCGGGAAGTCGCCAGGCAAACGCTGGTGGAGGTGGAAGAGCTGCCCGGACGGGAACGGGTGATCGGGAAGCAGGCCGAACTCCTGAAGGAGCGCGAGCGTCTCCTGGTGACCCGGGAACGGGCCCTGAAACAGCGCCGGCAGGAGTTGGAAGCCGGCCTCCGTCAGTTGGAGGCACAGTCGGCCGAGCTGAAGCGCTACGCCCGGCAGGTGCGCCAACGGGAAGAGCGCCTGGCAGAACGGAAGGAAGGCCGAGAGGAAGGCACCCAGGTCGACGACCGCTGAGCCGAGGGAGTTGCAGCCCGCGGGTCGGACCTCGGCGTTTTCCCACCCCGGTGTTCTCTTCGCCTGAGACCCCTTGGGAGGCCGTGACCCAGTGGCCCAAAGGAAGAAAGCGTCAGGGACGGACAAGCTGGCCATCGCCATCGTCGGCTGTGGCAACATCGCCCGGGCCCACGCCAGCGCCATCGGACAGCTTCGTGGGGTTGAGCTGGCGGCCTGTTGTGACCTGGATGAGGCCCGGGCCCGGGCCCTGGCCCAGGCCAACGACGTGGACCGCGTCTACAGCCGCCTCGGAGACGTGCTCAAAGAGGAGTCCATCGACGCCGTGGCCCTCTGCCTGCCCCACGACCTGCACTGCAAGGCGGCCCTGGCTGCGGCCAGAGCCGGGAAGCACGTCCTCTGTGAGAAGCCTATGGCCATCTCCCTCACCGAGGCCGACCAGATGCTCCGGGCCGCCCGTCGGGCCAAGGTGACCTTGATGGTGGGTCAGATCCTCCGCTTTCGCAAGAGCTACCGGACGGCCCGTGACATCATACGGTCGGGCCGCATCGGCCAGCCCCGTCACGTCATCCGCCGACGGACCGGAGTGACGATGAGGGACCAGCGAAGCTGGTCGACCGACCCCAGCTCGGCCGGTGGCTGGCTCCTCTACGGTTACGGTTCCCACGAACTGGATGCCATCCTCTGGCTCAGCGACACCAGCGCCCAGACCGTCTACGCCCAGGCCCGGGTCGTCAATCCCGTCTGGAACGACTACGACGAGATGGCCATACTGATGTCCCTGGCCGACGGGTCCATGGCCTCCATGAGTCACTCCCTCAACTCCAACCAGAGCTGGTGGGACCAGGTCGTCATAGGCAGCGAAGGCAGCCTTTACCTGGACGGCAGACAGGTCGTCCTCGACGAGGAGACCATCACCGTCACCGAGGGGCCCTCCTGGGGGATGGTCGAGCAGTACCAGGAGTTCGCCTCTGCGGTCCGTGAGAAGCGGGAGCCCGAGGCCTCGGGCAGGGATGTCCGCCGAACCATGGTCGCTCTGGAGGCTGCCAAGCTCTCCATCGAGTCGGGTCAGCCCGTGGACGCCAGCAACCTGTAGGAAGCCCCCATGTCCTCCACCACCCCAGTCGGCCTCACCGTGGCCTGTGTGCAGATGCGCTTCGACCGACCCCTGAAGGACAACCTGGAGTCGTGCACCGACTTCCTCCGCCAGGCCGGCCGGGAGGGCGCGGACCTGGTCGTCTTTCCGGAATGCGCCCTCAGCGGTTA
>CAZIBA010000032.1:1961-10244 GCA_964536795.1 uncultured Planctomycetota bacterium
ATTGCCGCCCTCTCCCGCACCCAGCTGGAGGAGGCCATCGACGGGGTGAAGAAGGCCGTCGCCCGCGCCGGCTGCACGGCCGTGCTGGGAACCCCCACCTTCGTAGCGGAGGGTCGGAGGAACTCCGCCCTGGTCATCGACCCGGAAGGCCGGGCCACCGCCCTCTACCACAAGGTGCAGCTCGTCGGACGGGAACCGGAGGTCTTCCTGCCCGGTGACCGCATCGGCTACTTCGAGACGGAGGGCTTCCAGGCCGGCCTGTTCATCTGTCACGACGGTCGCTACCCTGAGCTGGCCCGACTCCCGGTGATGATGGGTGCCCGTGTTCTCTGTCACCCCAGCGCCGGCGTCAACTCAGCGACAGAGCTGGCCTGGAAGGGCCTCCTTCGGAGCAAGAGCGTCCACAGCGTCCAGAACGACGTCTTCTACCTCTTCGCCAACGCTGTGGGCGCCGGTCGGGACGGTCGCAAACGGTCCCCGGGGCGAAGCGCCATCCTGCATCCCACCGGTCTTCCCCTGGCCCAGGCCGACGGCCGGGAGGAGACACTCCTTACCACCCGCATCGACCTGGCAGAGGCCCAGGCCCGTTGGGCCAAGCGGAGCCTCGAGCGCCCGGCCTTCCTGCGGGAGCACTGGGAGGCCGTTCTCGAATCCGCCCGTCGGAGCATCCGCCCCGGTCAGCTCAAGATGGTGCGCCCGGACCTGCGTCGCCTGCCCCGGCCCAAGGTGACCCGGGGGTACAGAATCCGCACCTACCGCCCCGGCGATGAGGCAGATTGGGCGCGGCTGGTCAGCGCCGGCATCGGCGGCAACTGGAACGAAAAGCGAGCCAAGGCCGATCTCACCGGCCAGGAGCGCTTCTTCCCGGACGGTCTCTTCTTTGCCGAAACGACGGAAGGCGAGGTGGCGGCCACGGCCTGCGCCTGGCGGACCTCGGCCGAAGAGTGGGAGTCAGGCGAACTCCACATGGTGGCCACTGACGAGAAGCATCGGGGCCGGGGGCTGGGCCGGGCCCTGTGCGTGGCCGTGCTCCGCTGCTTCCGGGAGAAGGGGTTCAAACGGGTCAGGCTTTCGACCGACGACTTCCGCCTGCCAGCCATCAAGATCTACCTGGACCTGGGATTCCGGCCCTTCATCGCCGACGAACTCCACCGCCAGCGCTGGCAGGACGCCCGGGCCGTCCTCGCCCGCCGACCGGGCTGAGCTATCTTCCAACCGCGACGATGGCTTCGGTCAGCTCACCCCAACGGCGGTCGGCGAAGGTGAGGTCCACGCCAAGAACCCGGTACCCCGGCTGCCGCGCCTCCGAACAGGTCAGCACGAAGGGGAAGGCCCGCTCGGCCCCCGCCTCGACCTCGCCGGCCAAGTGGACGGGCCCGGCCGTCACTCCCTCGGGAAGCTGCAGCGTCGCCGAGGCACCGGCCGCCACGGGCAGGTGATTCCTCACCAGCAGCCTACAGCGGACCTCCTCCCCCGGGCGAACGCGGATGAAGTACGGCTCGACCCGCACCCAGTAAGGATCGAAACCCATCTCCGCGTGGGGTTGGGCGATGAGTCCACGGATGGCATCCTGGGTCTCCAGGGCCCAGTCGACGTACCTTCGGCGCATCGTCGGCGTGGCCACAAACGGGTCCGAGTGGGCGGGGCAAACGACGTAGGGCGCGTAACGGTCAACCTGTCGGGCCGTCATCGCCGCCCCCCGGCCGAGAAAGATGCGGTTCCCGCAGACGTAGGACGAGATGAGTTCATTGGCGGCCGTATGGCCGACGGCGTCGGCGGTAAAGAGCGTGGGTTTGCCGTCCACCGTGGTCAGCATCCCCAGGTGGTACTCGGTGTGGGCAGGCAGGTGCATGAAGGTGAGCTTGTGCCCCCGCCAGTCAATGCTCTCACCGTCGTGGAAGTACCGGTCGGCCTTTATGGGGGGAACGCCGTTGTTGGCGAAGGACATGAGGTAGTTTTCGGGATGCTCGAGGATGTCCCGCTCGACGTCCAGGGCCCAGACCTGGGAGCCGAACTTTTCCACCAGCTCGGGAATCCCGCCGGTGTGGTCCCAGTGGAAGTGACTGATGACCACTGCGTCAATGCTGGTGATGCCGTAGCGGTCCCGCAGCGTCTTGAACAGCTCGGGCCTGAAAGACCCCAGGTCGAAGAAGAGGGCGTGGCCGTCGTCGGAGGTGATGATGTAGCTCGTGCCTCCCGCTACCTTGAAGAGGTGCGTGCTCACGTGCACCAGGTCGCTCCAGTTCCAGCGGCCGATGTTCGGCTGGACAACTAACCTGGCCGTTCGGCGAGCGCGAAGCTCCAGTTCGGTGAGCGCGCTGCGAGGGTCCCTCATCACCTCCCCGTGGCTGGGGCAGAGCAGGTCCGGCTCGGCCTGGCGGACCGTGTCGATGGAGGCGGGCAGCCCCTCCAGCCCCTCGTACTTGAGGTAGTTCCACTGCAATTGCCCGAAGTCCCAGACCTGTCCCGGACGGGCGATGAGGTCGCCGGTGAAGGCCACGCGCTTCCCGTCGATCTCGGCGACCAGCGTTACTGAGTCGGGGGTCTGGTTTGGCGTCGAGAGCACCTGGAAGCGGTATCCACGCCACTGGAACTCCTTCCCGGGCTCCAGGCCGGATGATACGGGAACGTTCTCCCGCGAGGTCAGGTGACGAGGGCCGAAGAAGGGGCCGGGGACCTTCCCCTCGGCCCACTGGGCTTCGGCGGACCCGAAGTACTGACGCTCTGCCTCAGGTACGGCTACCTTCACCCCGGCGGCGACGGCCAGCCCGTCTCCCTGGCACTGGTCGCGGTGGTAGTGGGTGTGAAGCACCCATTCGAGCTGCTTCACCCCGAGAGCGCTCAGGTGCTCCAGCACGGCCCCCGATCCGAAGTCGATGGCCAGGGCGGCCCCGTCGTCGACGAGGAGGTAAACGTTGCAGGTATCGGTAATCTGATAGAGGTGCTCACTCAGCTGCACCGGCTCGGACGCCATCGTCGCCTCCCTTTCCTCAGCCCGAACTTCACTCGACAGCACCACACACAGCAGGAGGCCGAAGGCCACCCACAGGCGGGTCCCAGCCTTTGGCATCGCTCCCAACACCGGTCCCCCTACAATCCACGGGGAAGGAAGTCGTGCAAGACAGTCTTCTCCACCAGCCAGAACCGCTCGCTGTACGGAGGGTTGGCGGCCTTCAGCTCTTCGGCCTCCCGCAGGAAGTCCTCTCTGGTCCGCTGCCAGTGGATGTGCTGGGAAACCTGGGTGGCCCGAACGAGCACCGGGACGTGGGCGAAGCCGGTGCAGTCGATCTCGATGGTGGGCCGCTCGTCCCGCACGGCCTTGTAGTAATACAGATGGCGGGGACGGAAGGGCTCGCCCAACTGGGCCGTCACTCGCTGCCCGGCGTGGAAGTAGGCTTCCACGGTGACGGCGCAGGTCCGGCGGTGGTCCCTGTGTTTGTCGTGAGGGCCGTGGGTGAACATGGCGTCGGGGCGCACCTCTCGGATGACCTGGATGACCCGCTGCAGCGTTCCCTTATCGTCGGTAAGGGCCATGTCGGGGAAGTCGAGGTTGTAGCGCCTGGTCGTGCCCAGAACGGCGTCGCAGTCAACCTGCTCCTGCCTGCGCATGGCCACGATCTCGTCCTTCCACTCCGGCTTGGGGTAGCCTTCGCAGCCGTCGGTCATGATGCAGATGTAGACCTTGGTCCCTTGGGAGATGAGCTTGGCCATTGTGGCGGCCATGGTCATCTCGTCGTCGGGGTGGGCGCCGAAGACCAGGATGCGCTCATAGTTCATTCCATCTCTCCTTCCGACCTGCCCGGGCCACTGTCAGAGCGACCGGGCTTCCTGGTTGAAACGCTTCATGTGCTCCAGCACGCTCTCGTCGACCTTGACGGCCCGGATGACCTCGGCCAGGGCCTCCACGGCCAGCTCGAAGGCCCGCTTGCCTTTCTCCGCCGAGGCCGGGCGGGCATCTCCCGCGTAGGCGTCGGGGAAGAAGCTGTACCACTCGATGGGCGTGTAGGCGGGTACGTCGGTGCCTTTCCGCGTGGTGCCCGGACTCTCGGGCAGGGCACCCATGTCGCAGGCGTCGGGGACCAGGTAGAGGGCCACCGAGCTTTCCATCTCACCGGCGTGCAGTTCGGGGACGTCCGACTCGCGGAGTTCGGCCAGTGCCTTTCGCCCCGCGTCGCTCATCTGTGGGCGGGCGAGGTAGGCAGCGTAGTCCTTGTCTTTGTCCGCCAGGTGCTGCATCAAAAGGGGCAGCCAGTAGCGGTTGCCGCCGTGGCCGCTCACCAGGATAATCTTGCGGAAGCCGTTGCGGGCGACCTCGTCGAGGATGTTCTCGACCATCCGGAAGAGCACCATTGTGTCCAGGGGGACGGCCCCGATGTTGTTCTTCATCTCGATGACGTTGGTGTAGAAAAGGGGGGGCAGGACCACGGCCGGCTCCCGCTCGGCCGCAGCCACGCACTTGCGGTGGACGGCGATAGTGTCGATGCCCGTGGGCAGGTGCTCGCTGTGCTTCTCCAGGCTGCCGATAGGCAATACGGCCACCCCGCCACTGTCATCCCTGGCCTTTAGCAACCTTGGTGCTGTCAGCAGTTCCCATTGCATAGCCCGCTCTCCTTGCCCAGAGTCCACTGAGGTAACCTTCGGGCGATTATAGCCGACCGACGACGAAGCTCAAGGGCGGGAGCCGGCCACGCGGGCGCGAGGGAACTGGGAAAGAAGAACGCGTCGGGGTCACGGTGGACCCCGACGCGTTGTTCGCTTCCGGTCTGGTCGGTACGGGTCAGTACATGTCCGGAGGTGGGCCGGCCGGTGCGGCCGGTTTCTTCTCCGGTATCTCACTGACGAGGGCATCGGTGGTCAGGAGCAGTCCGGCGATGGAAGCCGCGTTTTCCAGGGCCGAACGCACCACCTTGGTGGGATCGACGATGCCGGCCTTCACCAGGTCCCCGAACTTACCGGTGGCCGCGTTGTAGCCGAACCCGCCCTTCTCCGCCAACACCCGCTCCAGGACGACGGCACCGGCAGCTCCGGAGTTCTCGGCGATGTAGCGGAGTGGGGCCATCAGGGCCCGGCGGACGATGTCCACACCCACGGCCTCGTCGCCTTCGACCTTGACCTTCTTCAGAACCGGGAGGCACCGGACCAGGGCCACCCCACCACCGGGAAGGATGCCTTCCTCGACGGCTGCCCGGGTGGCGTGCAGGGCGTCCTCGACACGGGCCTTCTTCTCCTTCATCTCCACCTCGGTGGCCGCGCCCACGTTGATCTGGGCCACCCCACCGGCCAGCTTGGCCAGCCGCTCTTCCAGCTTCTCCCGGTCGTAGTCGGAGCTGGTCTCCTCGATCTCATGCTTGATCTGCTCGATGCGGCCACGGATGGCGTCGCTGTCTCCGGCCCCCTCGATGATGGTGGTGTTCTCCTTCTCGATAATCACCCGCTTGGCCCGGCCCAGGTCGGAGAGCTGGACGCTCTCCAGGTCCATCCCCAGGGCCTCGAAGATGGCCGTGCCGCCGGTGAGGATGGCAATATCTTCCAGCATGGCCTTCCGCCGGTCGCCGAACCCAGGGGCCTTGACGGCGCAGCCGTTGAGCACACCCCGGAGCCTGTTCACCACCAGGGTAGCCAGGGCCTCGCCCTCGATGTCCTCGGCAATGACGAGGATGGGCTTGCCGGACTGGATCTGCTTCTCCAGCAGTGGGACCAGGTCCTTGACGGCCGAGATCTTCTTTTCGTGGATGAGGACGTAGGGGTCCTCCAGCTCACAGGTCATCGACTCCCGGTCGGTGACGAAGTGGGGGGAGAGGTAGCCCCGGTCGAACTGCATACCTTCCACCCAGTCCACGGTGGTGTCCAGGGACTTGCCCTCCTCCACGGTGATGACGCCGTCCTTGCCGACCTTCTCCATGGCATCGGCGATCATCTGGCCGATCTCGGGGTCGTTGTTGGCGGCGATGGCGGCCACCTGGGCGATCTCGTTGCGCCCGCTGACCGGGGTGCTGCGCTTTCCCAGCTCGGTGACCACGGCGGTGACGGCCTTGTCCACACCTCGCTTCAGCGACCTGGGGTTTGCGCCGGCGGCCACGTTCTTCAGGCCCTCCTCGAAGATGGCCTCGGCCAGGACGGTGGCGGTGGTGGTACCGTCACCGGCGACCTCACTGGTCTTGGAGGCCACTTCCTTGACCATCTGGGCTCCCATGTTCTCGTAGGAGTCCTTGAGTTCGATCTCCTTGGCCACGGTGACACCGTCCTTGGTCACGGTGGGGGCCCCGAAGCTCTTCTCCAGAATGACGTTGCGTCCCTTGGGGCCCAGGGTGATGGCCACGGCCCGGGCCAACTGGTTGACACCCCGGCGGATGGCCTCTCGGGCCTCCATGTCGAATGCGATCCTCTTGGCTGGCATTAGCACCTCCTTCTTGACACCCGTGCACCAGGCGACGGCCCGCCGGACGGCGGGCACATCCGGTACCGGCGCCGACACCGACCGCTCCACACACACCCCTGTGGACTGAGGACGTGTCCTGACCTTACGCCTTACTTCTTGACGACGGCCAGGACGTCCTCCTCGCTCATTATGAGCAGCTCCTCACCTTCCACCGTCACCTCGGTACCGGCGTAGGAACTGAAGATGACGCGGTTGCCTTTCTTGAGCTGGGGCTTGGCCCGATCGCCACTGTCCAGCAGCTTGCCCTCTCCCACGGCCACGACCTTGCCCTCCTGGGGCTTCTCCTTGGCTGTGTCGGGCAGAAAGACGCCACCTTTCGTCTTTTCCTTGGCCTCCAACCTCTTGACCACGATCCGCTCACCCAAAGGCTTGATGTTCATCGATAGCCGTCTCCTTTCCCTTCGAGAAAGCGCCTTTCACACAAGGCACGCGACTACAGCAGGAGTTCGTCCTCACGGAGCTGCCAGGGCTCGCAGTCGTCCCAGGCGGGCAGGCCCCCACTCCCGTACCAACGACCCACCAGGTGGTCCAGTGTGCTGCGAAACAGCGTCTGGTCGACGGGCTTGCGCATCACCGTGAAGGCCCGGGCCAGCATGGCCCGCAGCAACACCTCCTTGTTCAGCCTGCTGGCCATCAGGATGAAGGGCACCTGTCGACGGAACCGTCTCAGGCTCTGCACCACGCCGAAGCCGGAGGTGTCGGGCAGCTCCACCTCGCTCACCAGCACGTGCACCAGACGGGACCGCAGGATGCGCAGGGCCTCCCTGCCGCTGCCGGCCTCGTAGAGCTCCCAGCGCCGCGGCTCCAGAGAACCCACCAGGGCCCGACGCGCCCCCTCGTCCTCATCGCTGATGAGGATGCCCAGGGGTCGACCGGCCTCCAAGTCCCCAGGTCTCGCCACCACCCGTCCGCCCCCGTATGAGCACAGATGGACCCCACACACAGGAAATAGTTCGCAAACATCGTGCCAAGCCCCCGCGACCGAGAAGTAGGGCTGCAAGTCTTCGCATAACCAGCAGATACGGCTCGACCCCAGGAACGACCTCTGTCGGCCACGGTCAGCTTGTCAGTCACGGCGGGAGCGCGAGGGAAGGATGTGGCAAGGTGGGTGCCAATCTGTCAGCCAACGGCTCAGAAGCCGCCCAACGGTACCGTGCCCGTGCCCTGCAGGAGCGGCCCGCGAATGATGCGGGGGGTGATGAAGATGACCAGGTTGCGCTTGACCGAGTCGTAGCGCCAGTTCTTGAAGAAGACACCCAGGAAGGGGACGTCACCTAACAGGGGAATCTTGACCTCCGTCTTGATGGTCTCTTCGGAGAGCAGGCCGCCGATCTTGATGTACTCACGGTCCTGGACGCTGACCACGGTGGCGGCGCTGCGGATGTTGAGCACGGGGTTCTCGATTGTGCCGGTGGCCCGCCACTCGGCGACGGAGGACACCTCGGGCCAGATGGCCAGCCGAATCGTGTCCTCGCTCACCGTCAGCGGACTGACCACCAGCCTCACCCCCACTTCCCTGAGATCCGTGGTGACGTTCTCGCTTCCGGCCCGACCGGTCCACTTGGTGGAGATGGGGACCTGCTGTCCCACCAGGATGCGGGCCGTCTGTCCCACCTCCACGACTATGGTCGGCTCAGAAAGGATGTTGAGCGTCCCCTCGGCCTCCATGGCCCGGAGCGTGGCCTGCAGGCGGACGGCCGAGCCCATGGCCTGGTTGTCGAAGCGGACGTTGAAGTCGTTGGCGCCGAAGCGGGGACTGCCGGGGATGTCGAAGCTGCCGGTGCCGCTGCGGAAGAAATCGCTGCGGGTGTTGCCCAACTGCCAATCCACCCCCAACTGGTCCT
>CAZIBA010000033.1:0-10106 GCA_964536795.1 uncultured Planctomycetota bacterium
GCCCCGTACGCGTTGGGCCAGCTCCCGGACGGCCTCGGTCGGGTACGGCCAGAGGGAGATGGGACGGAAAAGGCCTACTCGCTCACCTCGTTTCCGAGCCTCAACCATCGCCTGCTTGCACACCCGGGCCGAGGCCCCGTAGGCCACCAGCACCCACTCGGCGTCGTCGCACTCGAGGGCCTCGTAGCGCACCTCAGCAGCCTGGATGCGGGCATACTTCCCGGCCAGCTTCTTGTTGAACTCCTCCAGCTCACCGGGCTGCCAGTAGAACGACTTCACGATTCGGCGGGGCCGCCCTCTGGCCCCGGTGAGGGCCCAGTCCTTGGGGGGTAGGGGGTCGTCCGAGGGCTCCTTGAAGGCCACCGGCTCCATCATCTGGCCCAGTTGGGCGTCGGCCAGGACCAGCACCGGGTTCCTGTGCTCGTCGGCCAGGTGGAAGGCGAGCATGACGAGATCGGCCATCTCCTGCACCGAGGCCGGGGCCAGGACGATGGTGCGGTAGTCACCGTGACCCCCGCCACGGGTGGCCTGGAAGTAGTCACTCTGCGCGGCCCGGATGTCACCCAGCCCGGGACCACCCCGCTGGACGTTGATGATGACCGCCGGCAGCTCGCTTCCGGCCAGGTAGCTGATGCCCTCCTGCTTCAGGCTGATGCCCGGCGAGGAGGAGCTGGTCATTGCCCGCCGGCCGGCGGCCGAGACCCCGTAGACCATGTTGATGGCGGCCAGCTCGCTTTCAGCCTGGATGAAGGTGCCCCCGGCAAGGGGCATCTCGCGGGCCATGTAGGCGGTGAGTTCGTTCTGGGGGGTGATGGGGTAGCCGAAGTAGAAGCGACAGCCGGCCCGGATGGCGGCCTCGGCCGCAGCTGCGTTCCCGGTGGTAAGCACGGGCTGACCGTCGGGGGTCCGCTGGGGACGGGGGTCCGGGGCCAGCACCTGAGCGTGGCGGGCCAGCCGGGCAGCGTCGCGGTCAGTTCCCGTGTCGGCCGACGCCTTCGCTGACCTCTTCTGCGTAGGCTTCACCGGCATCCTCCACTTCCACGACCTCGATGGCCGCGTCAGGACACATCAGAGTGCAGCTCAGGCAACCCGTGCACTCGACCTCGTCCTTCTGCCTGGGCGCGTGCACGGCCAGGGGCGAGAGCTCCCCGGAGAGCTCCAGGGCCTCGACCGGACAGACGTCGACGCACAGCCCACAGCCCTTGCAGTACTCAACCAACACCCGAACCTGGTACATAGTTGGGCTGACCTCCCCAACCGAGCTTGTCACGCAGTGTCTGGTAGTAGCTTCGTGTGGCCGTCATGAACACCCGGGCCCGCACGTCGGCCCCGGTGACCCGGACAGCCTGGCCCCGGGCGACGAAGGTGGCGTCCTGGCCGTCGGCCGTGAGGATGCCCCTCTGGGCCCGTCCGGCCAGGGTGATGGAGAGCAGCGCATCCGGTGGCACCACCAACGGCCGGTCGGAAAGCGAGTGCGCGCAGATGGGAGTGACCACCAGGGCGTCCAGGGCCGGGTTCACGATGGGACCCCCCGCTGAGAGCGAGTAGGCCGTCGAACCAGCGGGTGTGGACACCGTCAGGCCGTCCCCAGCATACGTCGTCACCAGCTCACCAGCCACGTCCAACGTGATGTGCACCATGCGGGTGGGCTTGGCACCCGTCAGCACGACGTCGTTCAGGGCCAGGCTCTGGAAACGCCCAGCCGCTCCCTCCGTCTCCACACGCAGCATCATCCACTCACTGGCCTGGCGGACGCCCGAGAGCATCTCCGGCAGCTCTGCCTCCAGTTCCGCCATCGAGAAGCTGGCCAGGAAACCGAACTTGCCGAAGTTCACGCCGGCCATAGGCACGCCTCTGGGGGCCAGCAGTCGGGCGGCGCAGAGCATGGAGCCGTCGCCGCCGAGGACCACGGCCAGGCTCGCCTCCACCTCGGGCGGCGGCTCAGCCAGGGTCAGATGTACGGCCGCCAACTGGGCACGTCCGGAGAGGCGCCCGGCCAGCTCCTCAGCCGCTCGGGCCACGGGCCTCCGCGAGCCGTCACCGATAATGAGCACACCCGCAGGCATCATCCAACCGTTTTTCTCAGTGACCCACGCTGCCGGAACGCGTCCCGGGACAGGGCCTGGGCAACTCTCCCAGCGATGCCTGCCGGGTCCAGCCCCACCTCCTCAAGCAGCTCCTCCCGTCGTCCCTGCCCCAGGAAGCGGTCGGGTACTCCCAGCCGAAGGACGGACGCCCGTTGACCCTCCAAGCTGTCGGCCAGCTCGGTGACGGCCGAGCCGAAACCACCAGCCAGAGCACCGTCCTCTATGGTAACTACCAGCGGCGCCTCGGCCAAGAGCTTTCCCAGCAGCTCCTCGTCCACCGGCTTGGCGAAACGGGCATTCACCAGAGTCGCTTTGACGTCCTGCTCGGTGAGCAGCTCCAAGGCCCGGGCGGCCTGCTCCAGCGCGCTGCCGTAGGCCACCAGGGCGGCGTCCGGGCCCTCGGCCAGCACCTCAGCGCGGCCCAGCTCGATGGGGGAGGGGGTTTCAAAGAGGCTCTCCGGCAACGGCCCCTTCGGATAGCGGAGGGCCACCGGACCGGACTGGGCCAGGGCCCACTTGAGCATCTCGGCCAGTTCGGGTCCGTCTTTGGGCGCGGCCAGGACGATGTCGGGGAAGGGCCGCAGCCAACCGACGTCGTAGAGGCCCTGGTGGGTGGGACCGTCACTTCCCACTAACCCCGCGCGGTCCAGGGCCAGGACCACCGGCACCCCCTGCAGGCAGAGCTCGTGGAAGACCTGGTCGCAGGCCCGCTGCAGGAAGGTCGAGTAGATGGCCACCACCGGCCTCCGGCCGCCACGGGCCAGCCCGGCGGCCAGGCCGACCGCGTGCTGTTCGCAGATGCCCACGTCGTAGAAGCGGTCGGGGAAGACCTGGGCGAAACGGGCCAGTCCCGTGCCCGTGGGCATGGCCGCGGTGATGGCGACGACGCGGGGGTCGTCACCGGCCAGGTCGATGAGGGCCTCGACGAAGGCGTCGGTGTAGGAACGTGCTCCTCTCTTGAGCCTGGGGAACACGTCGCCGTCACCGGTCTCGAAGGGCGGGGTGGAGTGGAAGGTGGTGGGGTCCTCGACGGCCGGGGTGAAGCCCCGTCCCTTCTCGGTGAGGACGTGAAGCAGCAGGGGCCCGTCCGAGTGGAGCTCCCGGAGCTCCTCGAAGGCTTCTATGAGGACCTCCAGGTCGTGGCCGTCGATGGGACCGAAGTAGCGGAAGCCCAGGTCTTCGAACATCCCTCCCGGGACGACGGTCCGACGCAGGGCGTCCTTGACGAACTCCAGGGCGTTCTCCATGGGTTGGCCGACCACCGGGAGGGCGTCCAGCAGGGAGCGCACCTCGCGCTTCAGCTCGTTGTACAGCGGTCCGGCCCGGACCAGGCTCAGGTAGTTGGCCAACGCCCCGACGGTACGGGAGATGCTCATCCGGTTGTCGTTGAGCACCACCAGCAGGGGTTTGCCCAGACTGCCCACGTGGTTCAGGGCCTCCAGGGCCATCCCCGAACTCATGGCCCCGTCGCCGATGAGGGCCACCACCCGCCCGGGCTCTCCCGCGGCCTCCCGGGCCAGCAGCAGTCCCAGGGCCGTGGACAGCGAGGTCCCCGCGTGACCGGCCAGGAAGGGGTCGCAGGCACTCTCATCAGGCGAGGGGAAGCCGCTCAGACCGCCCCGCTGACGGAGGGAGTCGAAACGTCGGCGCCTGCCGGTGAGGAGCTTGTGGGTGTAGCACTGGTGGCCCACGTCCCACACCAGGGTGTCGGTGGGGAGGTCGAAGACGTAGTGCAGGGCGATGGTGAGCTCCACCACCCCCAGGTTGCTGGCCAGGTGACCCGCGTTCCGGGAGACCACCTCCTGGATGAGCTGACGGACCTCAGCGGCCAGCTCCACCAACTCCTCCTGGTCGAGCTCCTTGATGTCGGCCGGCTTCCGCAGGCCATCGAGCAGCTTGTACGGCTTCCTACTCACCGGTTCCTCCCGTTACCTATGCCGTTCCACCACGAAGCGCGCCAGCGCCTTTAGCAGCCTTCCTTGCTCAGCGAAGATGGCAACACCGGAAACGGCATCCTCGACCATCCGGTCCGCCATCTTGCGAGCCCGCTCCAGGCCAACCAGCCCGGGGTACGTCAGTTCGCCACGGCCCAGGTCCTTCCCCGTGGCCTTGCCCAGCTCCGCGGACGTCGAGGTCACGTCCAGGATATCGTCGGCAATCTGAAAGGCCAGACCTACCCTCTCCCCGTAGGCCGAGAGGGCGTCGAGGTGAGCCTGCGAAGCGCAGGCGGACAGCGCTCCCAGGCGCACCGAAGCGGCCATGAGGCAACCAGTCTTGTGCCGGTGGATGTAGTCCAGGAGCTCGAGCGAAGGCTCAGCTCCCCGGCTGAGGACATCGGCAGCCTGCCCACCGACGGTCCCACCGTGGCCCGCTTTTTGAGCCAGCTCCAGGACCAGGGCCGCAGCCAGGCCCTCCCCCTCCACCTCGCGGGTGAGCACCTCGAAGGCCAGGGTGAGCAGAGCGTCGCCGACCAGGATGGCCAGGGCTTCGCCAAAGACCTTGTGGCAGGTGGGTCGGCCCCGGCGGAGGTCGTCGTCGTCCATCGCCGGGAGGTCGTCGTGTACCAGGGAATAGCAGTGGATCAGCTCGACGGCCGCTGCGGCCGGCAGGGCCGCCTCGGGGTCACCACCACAGGCCTCGGCCGCGGCCAGCACCAGGATGGGGCGGAGGCGCTTCCCGGCCCCGAGCACGGCGTAGCGCATGGCCTTGTGAAGTTGGGCCGGGCGCTCGTCCTCCGTGGGCAGCCAGCGGTCAAGCGCGCTTTCCACCAGCTCCCGGCGGGAGGCCAGTTGGCCGGTGAGCCAGCTCCCGGTGTCGGTCTGAGCCGCTTCAGAAGAGCTCATTCCTGCCGTCCTCTTTGGCTGCTTCGTCCCCGGAGTCCGGGGTGCCCTCAGGGGCCTCTTCGCCTTGGGGCTCGAAGGGCTGCGGCGTGAGCTTTCCCTCGGCGTCGCGGAGCAGCACCTCGATGCGCCGTTCGGCCTTTTCGAGCATCTGCTGACAGAGGCGGAAGGCCTTGACTGCCTCCTCGTACTTCTTCAGGGCCTCCTCCAGGGGGATGTCGCCGGCCTCCAGCTCGTCGGCGATCTCCTCCAACTGCTCCAGGTGCTCCTCGAAGCTCTTCTTGGAAGACTTCTTAGCCATCTCGCCCCTCCCCGTGGGTGTTGCCTTCCGCCTGGCCGTCGCCGTCGAGGGCCTCGAAGGGATGCTGCTGGCGGACCTCCTCCACCCGACTTCGCAGCACTCCGTGGCCCAGTAGGCTTTCAATGATGGTCCCCCGCGACACCCCCTCGACCGTCCTGAGCAGCCGACCGGAGGGGTGCTCCCGGGTCACGCTGTAGCCTCGCCCCAGCACCCCCAGCGGGCTCAGACTCTGCAGCCTGACCCCCGCGCCCTGCAGGCGCTCCCGGGCCCGCTGAGCCAGACGGGCCACGGCCCGGGCCCCCCGGGCGGCCAGGTCGTCCAACTGCTGCTCCCGCAGCCTGACCATATCGGTGAGCCTGGCCGGACGGAGTCGGGCAGTCACCTCCCGCAGGCGTCCCCCCGCAGCGGTGAGTCGGTGGCGAAGCGCCTGGGCCAGCCTGCCCCGCAGGCCCTCCAGCTCGGCCAGCAGTTGGTCTCTCCGGGGGGTGACGAGCTCAGCGGCCTCGGTGGGGGTGAGGGCCCGGCAGTCGGCCACCAGGTCGCTGATGGTGACGTCGGTCTCGTGGCCCACGGCGCTGACCACAGGTATCGAGCTGACGGCGATGGCCCGGGCCACGACCTCCTCGTTGAAGGCCCAGAGGTCCTCCAGGCTTCCACCTCCCCGGCCCACGATGATAACGTCAAAGCCAGCCAACTGGTTGAGCTCGTCGATGGCCTGGGCGATCTCCCCGGCCGCGCCCTCGCCCTGCACCCGCACGGGATAGAGGGTCACGTGGAGGCCGGGGAAGCGGCGGCCGATGACGGTGAGGATGTCGCGGATGGCAGCGCCCGTCGGGCTGGTAACGACGGCGACGTGTGCGGGGAAGGAGGGGAGGGGACGCTTGCGGGCCCGGTCGAAGAGGCCCTCTTTCTCCAGTTTCTCTTTGAGCTGCTGGAAGGCCAGCTCCAGGGCTCCGATGCCCCTGGGTTCCAGGCGCTGAACGACGAGCTGGTACTCGCCCCGGGGGCTGTAGACGGTGATGGCGCCCCGGGCCACGACCTCCAGCCCGTCGGCCGGTTGGAAGCGCAGGCGCTCGGCCACCCCGCGCCAGATGACGGCCCGGAGCTGGGCCCGCTCGTCCTTCAAGGTGAGGTAGACGTGGCCCGAGCGCGGCCGACGGAGGTTGCTGATCTCCCCCACCACCCAGATGGAGGGGAAGGCCGTTTCCAGGGCGTCCTTGACCAGGCGGGTGACCTGGGACACCGTGAGGGCCTGGGCGGGCGTGGCCAGAGCTGGCTCTGGTTCGGGGGGCTTGACCCTGGTCGGATCGAAGGGGGGTCGTGAGGGGGTTCGAGACATCCCTGGCCCAACTCTCATGGCAGGTCCACCTCCTGGTCCTGCCCGGTCTCCTCAGCGAGGGCCTCCGGGGCCGTCTCTTGGACAGGGGCCTCCGCCTCGACTGCTTCCTCGAGGCAGAGGCTCACCCGCTCGATGGAGCGGGCGCGGCCGGTCTGGGCATCGGCCTCGATGAGGACAGCGCTCAGGCGCACGTCCCCGGCGGCCACCTCGAAGCGGGTGGGCATCTGGGTGAGCAGGGCCTCCAGCACGCGGTCGGCCCGACGGCCAAGCACACTGTCGTGGGGGCCGGTCATGCCCACGTCGGTGATGTAGGCGGTCCCGCCCGGGAGGACGGTCTCGTCAGCGGTGGTCACGTGGGTGTGGGTGCCGATGACGGCGGTGACCCGACCGTCGAGCAGACGACCCATGGCGATCTTCTCGCTGGTGGCCTCGGCGTGGAAGTCCACCAGGATGACGCGGGCCGAGCCGGCCAGGAGTTCCAGGGTCCGCTCGACGGCTGCAAAGGGGGAGTCGATGGGAGCCATGAAGGTCCGGCCCTGCAGGTTGATGACCCCCACGGGCACGCCCTCGGCCGAGGGCAGCACGGTGACGCCCTTCCCCGAGGCCCGGACCACGTAGTTGGCCGGTCGGAGCACCCGGGTGTCGGTCTCCAGCAGGGGGACGACCTCCCGACGGCGGAAAACGTGGTCGCCCATAGTCAGGCAATCGACCCCGGCGGCGAAGAGCTCCTTGGCCAGGGCCGGGGTCAGGCCGGAGCCACCGGCCGCGTTCTCGGCGTTGGCGGCGACGAAATCCAGGCCCACCCGGTCGCGGTAGGTGGGCAGCAGACGGGTCACGGCCCGTCGGCCGGGCTTGCCGACCACGTCTCCGATGAAGAGGATGCGCACCGTCGAGACCTCCCTTCCTCCTGGCTGCACCGGTGGGCAGCTCAGCGGGCGTACTCCACGGCCCGGGTCTCGCGGATGACCGTCACCTTCACCTCGCCCGGGTAGGTGAGTTCCCGTTCGATGTCCTTGGCTATGTCACGGGACAGGCGGGCCAGGTGACTGTCGGGTACCTTGTCGGCGGTGACGATGACCCGCACTTCACGGCCGGCCCGGATGGCGTAGGATTTCTCCACACCGGGGTAGGAGTTGGCCAGGGTCTCCAGGCGTTCGAGTCTGTGGATGTAATGCTCCAGCGTTTCCCGTCGGGCGCCGGGACGGGCAGCGCTGACGGCGTCGGCGGCGGCCACGATGGTGGTGTAGACGGAGGCGGCGATGGCCCCGTCGTCGTGGTGACCGGCGGCAGCGTCGACGACCTCCGGACGTTCCTGGAAGCGGCGAAGGACGTCGGCCCCGATATCGGGGTGGCTGCCTTCCTGCTCGTGGTCGGTGGCCTTGCCGACGTCGTGGAGGAGTCCGCAGCGCTTGGCCAGGCCCTCGTCCAGGTTGAGTTCGCCGGCGATGATGCTGCTGATGATGGCCACCTCCAGGGAGTGCTGGAGGACGTTCTGTCCGAAGCTGGTGCGGTACTTGAGCCGACCCAGCAGCTTGATGAGGCGGGGGGGCAGGTTGTGCACGTCCACCTCCAGGGCCGCCTGTCGACCGGCCTCCTGGATGACCTGGTCCATCTCCTTCTCGGTGGCGGCCACCACCTCCTCGATGCGGGCCGGGTGGATGCGACCGTCGAGGATGAGCTTCTCCAGTGCCCGGCGAGCCATCTCCCGTCGGATGCTGTTGAAGCCGGAGATTACTACCACACCGGGGGTGTCGTCCACGATGACGTCCACGCCGGTGGCCTTCTCGAAGGCCCGGATGTTGCGACCCTCACGACCGATGATGCGGCCCTTCATGTCGTCACTGGGGATGTCGATGGTGGAGACGACGTTCTCGGCGGTGTGGTCGGCGGCGCAGCGCTGGATGGCAGTGGAGAGGATGATCCGGGCGGCCTGTTCGGCCTGCTCCTGAGCGGCGTCGGTGGACCGGCGGACGTACTCGGCCCGTTCCTGTTCCAGCTCCTGGGAGAGCTTGTCCAGCAGGATGCGCTTGGCCTCCTCCCGGCTGAGGCCGCTGATGCGCTGAAGCTCGCGGGTTACCTGCTCCTGGAGCCGGGCGATGTCCTCCTCCCGTCGGGTGATTTCAGTGGTCCGGTGTTTGAGCTCCTTGCGCGACTCTTCGAGTTGGCGTTCCTTCTTGCTGAGCAGATCGACCTTGCTGTCGAGGTTGTCCTCCCGGCGGCTGAGACGCTGTTCCCAGCGACGTAGCTCGGTGCGGGCCTCCTGCATCTCCTTCTCGAACCCCTCGCGGTGGCGAAAGATCTCCTCCTTGGCCGTGACCCCCGCCTCTTTGCGCAGACGATCGGCTTCGGTCTTGGCTTCGGAGATGACCTTGTCGGCCAGCCTCTCGGCCGACTCCCGCCGCCACCAGGCGTAGACCGTGCGCAGGGCCCAGCCCGCGAAGAGCAAGCCCAGAGGCACAATGACGTAGAGCATCACTCCGTAGAAATCCATTTCCGCCTCCTCCTTGGCTATGCAGTCTGCCCGGCCAGCAACGACCGCTCGTCCTCAGCGGTCAGCCGGACAGCTAAGCTCAACCGTCACTTGGGCGCGGGCCGCACCCGGGGAGGCCGGCGAGAAGACAGCAGGAGGGACGTCAGGAATGACGACACGGACCAGGGAGCAAGTCCGACGGCCAGCGCGGCTCAGACGACCCGTGGTCGGGGCAGGAGGCGGAGGTCCGAACTTCGTGCTCGAGGGTCTGAGACGACCAAGCGGCCGCCAGGAGTGTAAAGGTGGCGTCCACGACGCAGCACCGTCAACTGACCGACCAACTTCACCAGCGACCGGTCAGCGCTCGAGCCGATGAGCTGAAGCAGAAGCGCCCACCAAAACAACAGCGCCACAAACTCCAGAGTACGTTCCATTAGCACTACGCTCCGCAAGCCAACCCCGTGCTGCTCCGGTCCGAGGGAGCCCCAAGGCAACCCCGAATCGGCACGTAGCTCGCCGTTGCTCCCTCAGTCGTCGATTTCCAGAAAACCTGAATCCTCTCCCTGACTTCGTACCGCCGGTCTTCTCCCTCCACTCCCGGACGGACAGGGCCAGAGCTTCAGACAGTGTCCTCTTTCAGGACACACAACTTACATCATCTCTTTTTATCCCCTCCACGGTCCCACGTCAAGAAGAAAAGCACCTGCCCGAAACCCTGGGGTGTACGTCACTTCTGTGGAGGGAACCCGGCCCGCCGACCACGCGGACCCGGCGATGGAACGCGCACGGGTGCTTTGCATTCGGCGTGGCACCGGTGCCACTCGAGTGCGTGGCACACCCGCTTCCCTCACCCCGCCCCTCTCCCGGTGGGAGAGGGAGAACCGTGGGTGGCACAGCTTGCTCCTTCACGGCCGGGCAAGTCCGGCCGTGGCACACCTCGCACCTGCACGGCCCGTACGGGCCGTGGCACTGGCCGTGGCACCCGTGGCACCCAGCGCCGCTGTCGTGGGGGCGGCGTCGTGGGGTGGGTCAGGCCGGGGGCAAAGGCCGCGGGTAGGGGTCAGAGGAG
>CAZIBA010000034.1:0-10014 GCA_964536795.1 uncultured Planctomycetota bacterium
GTACGAGGCACGGCCCTCTACGTTGCCCGGGTGACCGAGGCCCGCGCCCTGAAGGCCGAGCCCGTCGCCAGGAACGTCGTGGAGCCGTACCTCTCCTGGTCGCCTGGCAGTCGGGAGCTGCTGTTCACCTCGACCGAGAAGGGCGGCTGGGACGTCTGGCGGGCCCGCCTGACCGACGACGGCCGCTGGGAGCCCGAACTGGTCACGAGCCATCCAGCCAAGGCCTGGGGGGGAGTGTTCCTGCCCGACGGTGAGCGGATAGCCTTCCTCTCCTTCCGCGGGGAGCAGTGCGACATCTGGGTCCAACCGGGGGAGGGGGGCGAGGCCCGAGCGCTGACTCGGGATGCCGCCTCTGAGTCGGCCCTGAGCTTCGGTTTCGACCGCGCCCTGCTGTACTTCCTGCGCACGCCGGACGGGGAGGTCTATCAACTGCGAGCGGTGGACGTGAACTTCGCGGCCTCGGGGGTGGTGGCCGAGGGGCTCGGCCAGGTGACCGAGGCGTCGGCGTCGCCCGGACACCGACGGGTGGCCGTGGTCACGGGCGACCAGGTGACCGTCTACTGGGTGGCTCCGGCTCGTGTGCGTGGTTCAGTGATGGACCTTCCGGTACGCAGTTGGAGCCGCGTCGGTTCGGGGCGCGGCCTCTCCTGGTCGGCCGGAGGGGAGGCACTGGTCTTCGTGGACGACTCGGGGTGGGTGCGCGTGGTGTCCTTCGAAGGGCCCCGGCCGGCCTGGGATCGAAGACTCAGTGGCCGGCTTCCGCGACTGGACCCGGAGGCTGAGCGGTTGGCCTTTGTGGTGGAATCCAGTTTTGACGCCGGGGAGGTTGCCGATGCTCAGGGGGCAGTCGTTCCGGACCTGCTCCTTGTCTCAGAGCTCGCCTCGGGCGACTACCAGTGCGTCTACGTTGAAGAACCCACGCTGCTCGCCGGTGCTCAGGAGCTGGCCGCGCGGGGGGACTTCGAGGCCGAGGCCGCGCTCCTGAAGACCGCGGCCGGGGGCCCGCAGCCCAAGGACACGGACCCGGCGCTCTTCACTGCGTACATCCTGGCGCTGGCCAAGACGGGCCAGGCGGACGAGGCCCTGGAGCTGGCCCAGTCCCGGCCCGGGAACGACTACGTCGTGGGTCTTCTGGCTCTGGCCTACACCCGTGACTACAGCCTGGTCGGCCGTGCCCTGACCTTGGCCGACGATGCGGAGGCCCGCGAACTCGCCTGGGTGCTGGGTGACCTGGACGAGCGAGGACGGGAGCTCTTCAGCGGCGCCGTCCGCTCTGAGCTGGAGGGACGTCGGTCCGAGGCGTTGGCTGCCTACCGGAGGCTCCTGGACCGGCGGCTTTCGGACGAGGGTCGCTCCGTGGCCGCTCTGCGCACCGGTCGGCTCCAGGAGGAACTCGGCCGCTCGGGAGACGCCCTGAAGTCGTACCGCTGGGTGGTCAGGCACGGACACCCCCCGGAAGTCGTGGCCGAGGCCCTCGGCCGAGCAGCCTCGGTGGCCGAGCAACTGGGCCTCCGGGAGGAGGCCCTCGAGCTTGCCCGCATGGGTTCACTCCACGCCAAGGGCCCTCGGGAAGTGGTGGCTGCGACCCTTGACGAGGTAAGTCTTTCCCTGGAGACGGGGGGCTCGGCTGACCGGGAACGCGCCGCCGCCCTGGTCAGGGAGGAGTTGCTTCCGGTCCTCGCCGGCGAGGTGCTGGACTGGGACGACAAGCTGGCCTCGGTGTACCTTCTCGATCTCTACGGCGAGCACGAGCTGGCCAACGAGCTGCTGACGGCCATTTTCCAGACGGTACCGGCGACGGAGTCGGCGCTCCTGGGGGTGGCCGCAGCGGCTTCGCCGTGGCTTCCGTCGGAGGCGGTTTTCGAGGTAAAGGTTGAGTCGGTCCCCCGCTGGCTTGCCCGTCGGCTGGAGCTGAGCGCCGAGGGACTGGGAGAGCAGGAACGAACGCCGCTGAAAGCCTTGGTCGGCCTGGCCCAGGCTCCAGCCGACCTCTCACCCCGGCTCTGGTCCGTACTGGAGGCGGCGGCGGCTGGACTCAGCGCCCCTGAGGCATCGGGAGTTCGACTGGCCGGTCGCTACATACTGGGCAACCAGGCCCTTAACGCGGGGCGGACGGCCGAGGCCCTGGCCCACTTCGCCCGGCTGTGCGAACTGGCCCAGGGCCCGGCCGACGCCGACCACTTCAGGCAGTTGGCTGAGTTCGCCGCTCAGGACGGGGAGGCCGTGGAGGCCTGGCTGTTGGCCCTGCGCGACAGCCGACTCCTCTTCTGGGGGAAAGCGGGGGAGGTCGTGGGCCAGGGGGCCGGGCTGTTCAGACCGGCCGAGATGCCCGTTCTGTCGGCCTTCGCCGACCGGCTGCCGGCCCCGCCAGTGCTGGCGAGGCCGAACGCGGCCACCCGCCTGGACGTCCTGGACCGCTTCTCCCTGAGCCACCCTGACTGGCCCTTCCGCGCGGCCTTGGACTACCGACGGGCGCAGCTCCTCGAAGGGCAGCGACGGGCCGAGGCCCTCCGAGCGCTGCTCAGCCTGTACCCCAACACTCCCTTCTGGCACGATGCTCGAAAGGACCTGGTGGAAACCCTCTCCCACGTGGGCAACCACTGGCTTGCTGCCCGCTGGCTCGAAGGTCTGGTCCCCCTTCGTCCGAACGACCGTGAGCTCTTTGAGCAGATCGGTGACCTCCACCGCTCCCCGTTGGGGGACTTCGTCGCCGCTGTGCCCTGGACGAGGAAGGCGGCGGACGCCTTCCGGGGTGAGCCCAGGTGGCCCAGTGTCCAGTGGACCCTGATGGAGACGCTGGGCGGCGCCGAGCTCTGGGACGAACAGGTGGATGCCGTCGGCGAGCTCATCGACCAGGGGGGGGACTGCGAGCGGGTGAAGAGCGGTGATGCTCAACTGGCGTTGGCCCGGGCACTGGAGCACGCTCGTCGAAAGGAAGAAGCGGAAGCTGCCTACTTCAAGTTCATCGATAGCTTCCACGATCGACCGGAGGTCAGAGACGGGACCCTCCTGGTGGAGCTGATCCCCCGCCTCTCCATCAGCGGACTCCTCACGCTCCGTGACAGGCACCCGGGAATGCTCTGGCGGGCTTTGCCCGAGCTCAGCCGAGCCGACCGGAGACGCGTGCAGACCATCATCGGCGAGGCCAGCGAGTAGTCGACCTCGCCGCGTGAGACCTCGCCTCCGCAGTCGACGGCTTCACTGCCCCGGGCACTCCCCCCGGACGACGAGCACCTCCAGGCGAGGAGAAGAGAGAAGCTCTTTCAGCCGGCGACGGAGGGCGAGGCGGTTGGCAGCACTCACCTGACTCACGCGTCCTGCCCCGCAGGCTCGCACCAGCCTCGCCAGGTTGGGGCGAAGGATGCGCCGACCCCCAGAGACCACGGTGATGGGGGTGGGCTGGAAGCCGGTCATGGCCGCTGAGCCGTTGTCCAGGACGAGGACGGCCAGCGATGCGCGCTGGCTGGCCGCGTCGATGAGTCCCTGGAGCCCACTGTGGAAGAGGGACCCGTCTCCGGTGATGGCCAGCACCCGGCGTCCGGGCAGGGCCTTGGCCAGTCCGATGGCGATGGCGATGCTCGAGCCCAGGACCTGCTTCACGTCCAGAAGCTCGAAGGGGGAGAGGTCGGCGTAGACGGCGCAGCCGGGGTCGGCGACGAGCAGCGGCCGGGCGCCGCGCTCGGCCGCCCGGGGGACGAGGTCGGCCAGGATTTCAAAGACAGGGAGGAAAGGACACTCGGCGCAGAAACCTGCGTGCTCGCTTCGGTCCGGCTCGCTGGGGGGAGGCGCGGAGGCCCGGAAGGTGAGCGCGGCGACGACGTGCTGGCGGGTGAGCCCTCCCGTACGGGGCACGTGACCCGTGCCTCTCCCCAACACCTTCCCGGGCAGGCCGGCCCGGCGGAGCAGGGCCGGAAGCTGGCCTTCGACGAAGGGACCTCCTTCCTCCACCACCAGCGCCTCCTGGGCGGAAGCCAAGAACTCGCCCAGCTCCTTCGCTGGCGGGGGGTACGAAGTGGACACGCGGGCCACCGGGATGCACAGGGCTGCTTCCGACAGGACCTCCTCGACCAGCGAGGCGGCGAAGCCCACTGCGACCACGACCCGGGAAGCTCCGGAGGCACTCGGGTATTCGTTGAGGGGCGACCGCTCGGCCAGGGTCGCGGCCTCACTCAGTTTCTGGCACAACTGCTCGTGGAGTCCGACGGCCCGGCGGGCGGTACAGCGAAGTCGGCCGTCGGGAGGGAAGCCGGCGGACGTTTGGGGTTTTGCTCCTGGCTCAGCCGGGCAGGACGAGGGACCGGAGCCCCGGCTCTGGGCAAAGGACCCGGTAAAGCGGAGGACGACCGGCAGAGCCAGCCGGCGGCTGAGGGCGAAGGCCTCGGTCATGGCCGATGCAGCCGAGTCGACCGAGACCGGTTCCAGAACCGGAAGCCCGCAGCCAGCGGCCAGTGGCCGGGTGTCCTGTTCGTTCTGCGACCAGACGGCGCCGGGGTCGTCCCCCACGGCCAGCACCAGCCCGCCACGGACCCCCGAGAGGTTGGCCGTCATCACCGGGTCCACGAGCACGTTGAAGCCCACGCCCTTGGTCACCACCAGGCTGTTGAGGCCGGCCGCCGACGCGCCGAAGGCCGTCTCGAAGGCCACCTTCTCGTTGACGGACCACTCGGCGTGAAGCAAACCGGTGCCCCCGGACCGCTCCCGGTGAAGCTCCACCACTGCCCGCCAGAGCCCGGTGGCAGGAGAGCCGGGGTAGCCGGTGAGCACCTGGACGGGAGCAGCAACCGCGCCCAAGGCCAATGACTCAAGACCTGTGCACGATGCTTCCGTGGTCATGTGGCTCCCTCCCGTTCCTCCTCACGCCCACCTCCGTGGCGCTGGTAGCATAGCCGAGCGGACGCTCGTATCAACAGGTTTGCCGGCGCAGCGTCGGCGCGCGCTCGCCGGCTGGCAGGATTTCGGTGGCAGCGACGCTGCCTCACCCATAGCATAAGGACGACGAGGCGGTCTGAGGGAAGCGGTGATGAGACGGATTCTCTTGGCAATGCTGTTGGGTTGTCTGCTGTCGCGGTCAGTGCCGGCGGCTGAGGACGAGGAGATGCTGACCGTGGTGCAGATGGGCACCGACGGGGACGTGGTCGTGCTTTGCCAGGGGCCCAGCCCCTACGCGCGGTTTGAGTTGGGCTTCAGCCGCCGGGCCGGGGGCATCAGCTCCTGGCACGACCTGGACCGCGATCCGGAGCGGCGCCTGAATCTGGCGGGCCACGGCGGACTGCCCCAGACTGCCTTGCTGACGCACATGCTCCGTGCCGGGGACGCCCGCTCCGGGCAGGTGTTCTACAGCGCCCCGGCCGAGAAGATTACCGTGATTGAAGAGAACCTGGTGCGCGCGCGCCTTCGCCTGGAGGGTGTCTACAGCACGGCGGCGAGGGCCGAACGCTGGCGTCCCGGACCCCGTCGGCGAGGGCTCTTGCGGGGCGATGCCGGTTACGACCCCGACACCAGGTTCCTGACCACCTACACTGTTTACCCCACTGGTCAACTGTACGTTGGCCACAGCCTTAGCCGGGCCACCGGTACGCTCACCGTGGGTGAGAGCGCCTGGGTGCTGGCGACGGCCCCGGCCCGGTTCCGGGCGGTGGGGTCGGTGGGGGACGCCGGGCCCGGGACCCAGAGCACACTCCTCCTTCACACCAGCAACGGACCGGGTTACTTCGCCGACGCCCTGCTTGTTCCCCACGGTCGGCCGCTCAGTATCGGCCGCTGGGGCGAGAGCTTCGTCCTCGGTCCGGAGGCGATGGGTGCCACCCGCAGCTCCTTCGAGCTGCACGAGCCGGGCACGATCATCGGTGTGCAGGAGGTCCGCTGGAGCGGTCTGCTCCAACTGGAACCGGACTGGACGGACGGGGCAGCCCAGGCCGCTGTCGTCGCCCGGGCCTACCGTACCGCGCCGGCGCTGGCGACGGAGCCGGGGTGGGGGGAAGTGAACCGGGGTGGCCACAGTGACGTCGACGTTGACGGTTTCGCCGAGGAAGAAGGCTGCTACGTCGTCCGCTCCGCCCGGCAAGGGTGCCGGCTTCGCTTCGAACTGTCGGACTCGCTGCTGGATTCCCCGGTCATCAAGCTGTTGGACTGGCCCGGATCGCCACCGACCACCCTGACGCTCGACGGCGAGGAGCTCACCCGGGGGCGACAGTTCCAGGCCGCCCGTATCGACCGGTCCGCAATCGTGGTGCAGGTGTACCGGAAGCTGTCGGGTGGAACGGTGGAGCTGGAACTGCGGAGCGGCCTCAGCGAGCGCGAGTAGCCTGACCTGAGAGGAAGAGCGACAGGTCCGGGAGAGCCAACCCGCCGCGCACGAAGAAGGCTTCACCGTGAGCCACGCCGATGAGCTGCCCCCAGTAGGGGCTCTTGGCCAGGGTGTCCATGTCCACGTTGCTCTGGGAGGCGTAGCAGGCCAGGAGCTCCAGCTTGCGGGGGTGCTCGGCCGTGATGTCCACCACGAAGGCCGGGTGCGGGTCCTCGACGGCCGTGGCCAACTGGTAGTGGACCTGTTCGGGGACCCACCAGGGGGGCAGTTCCCAGGGCTTTCCCCGGTGGTCGGTCTTGGTGAGCTTGGCGGTGAAGCGGGCGGCGTCGGCCAGGTGGGCGACGGCCACGTGGTCCGGGTGCTCGCCCACGGGCCAGGGGGAGATGAGGAGCTGGGGCTTGTGCTTGCGAATCACCAGGGCCAGCTCGCGACGGGCCTTCAGGGTGTCGGTGATGTAGCGGTTGTGCAGCGACAGGATCTCGAGCTCGGCGCCGAGGAAGCGAGCAGCCGATCGGGCTTCGGCCAGCCTGGTCTCCCGGCTGCCGTGCGGGGTGGGCTCCCCGTCGCTGGCGTGGCAAAGCACCAGGGAGGCCCCCCGGTCACGCATCTTCAGCAGCGTGCCGCCCACGGCTATCTCCACGTCGTCGGGGTGGGCACCGACCGCCAGGATGTCAACCACCGTCACCTCCAGAGCGGATCGAAGTCGCCTCCATCGTGTCTCTGCTGGGACAGTGTGAACGGTTGTCCGCTCAGGGTCAAGGGGACACCCCGGTTTCCCGGCGGGGAGGAGCACGAGGGAGCGGACGGGGAAGGACGCTTGACAGGTCGGAAGTGGCTCCCTACACTCAAACGGCGACGCAGGACAGGAAAGCCGAGAAATGAGGAGGCCGAGCGCCCATGACCCACGTGGAACGAATCGAGGCAGTGCTCAAGGGGGAGCCGGTCGATCGGCTGCCCGTCAGCTTCTGGCGGCACTACTACCTGGCTGAGCGGACGGGTCAGGGACTGGCCCAGGCCATGCTCTACTTCTGGCGACGGTACCAGTGGGACTTTCTGAAAGTGAACCCCCGGTCGTGCTACCAGGCCGAGGCCTGGGGTGCGGAGCCCAAGTACGGTTCGGACGAGCACACCCCGGACACCCTGACCGAGTGGCCGGTGACGCAGACCTCGGACTGGGCCGAGGTCGCTCCCGTCTCGCCCACGGAGGGGCCTTTCGCCGAGCAGCTTGAGGCCCTCAGTCGCATCAAGGAGGGCCTGGCCGGCGAATGCTACTTCATCGAGACGGTCTTCTCTCCCCTGGCCACCCTGGGCAAGCTTTCCGGGGGGCCGGAGCCGGTCAAGCAGGGAATGGTGGACGCTCCCGACGCCATCCACGCCGCCCTGGCGGCGGTCGCCGAGACCCTGGCTGGCTACGTGGAAGAGGTGTTGAAGCTGGCCGACGGCATCTTCTTCGCCACCACCATCTGGGCGGCCAACGAGCACCTCACCCCCACGCTCTACGAGGAGTTCGGCCGGCCCTACGACCTCCAGGTCCTCAGCCGCGCCCAGCAGGCTCACTTCAACGTGCTCCACGTCTGTCAGGAGGACAACTTCGTGCGCCAACTGGTCGACTATCCCGTCCACGCCATCAACTGGAACGGCTACGCCTCGGGCAATCCCGACCTGCTGGAACTGGCCGGTCTGACCGACACGGTGCTCATCGGCGGTATCGACCACGAGCGGGTCCTGCTGGGTGGTCGCGCTTCCGAGGTCCGCGCCCACGTGGAAGGACTGCTGGCCGGCGACCTCCCACCCAAGTTCGTCGTCGGTGGCGGATGTGTCATCGACACCAGGACGTCGTATCCGAACCTGATGGAGGTCAAGAACGTCCTGGCCGGAGGGGTCGAAGAGCCGGCGTAGCTGGCGGCCCCATCGGGCCTCGAGGCCCGTAAGGCTTTCGCGAGCACCGATCCTGGGCGGCGGAGTTCTACTCCCGGGCTGTCGATTCCTCCACGGCTTCCTCCCGCTCCAGGTTCGCTCCCTGTCGAAGCAACTGGGCCCGAAGCTTCTCCGGGTCAAGCTCCCTCGGCGAGACCCCGGCCCGGAGGCAGAGGGCCACCGCGGTGCCGGCGGCTTCGCCCAGTGCGGCCACGATGGGCATGACCCGGAGGGAGCTGTGGGCCTCGTGGGTGGCGGAGATGCAGCGGCTGGCCACCAGGACGTTGGTGAGGCCACGGGGAAGGAGGGAGCGGTAGGGGACCTCGTAGGAGGTGCCCGGGGGCACCCGCTTGATGACCGTGCCGGCGCCCGTGGGGTTGTGGATGTCCAGTGGGTAGTTGGCCCGGCAGACGCCGTCGGGGAACTTGCGGGCAGAGAGAACGTCGTGTTCGGTGAGCAAGTAATCCCCCAGGATGCGGCGTGACTCGCGGACGCCGATCTGCGCGGCCGAGTGCGAGAGGTAGGCCTGCTCGAAGCCGGGGACGCGCTCCTTCAGGAAGGCCACGATCTGGTGCATCTGCCGACGGGCCTCCAGTTCGGCTTCGGTCAGCTCCCAGGCGTCCACCGCTTTGAGCTTCACCACCCGGGTGGTGTTGAAGTGGATGAAGCCCGGGTGCACGCTGGGGAACCAGAGGAGGTTGTCGCGGGGACAGTCCACCTCACCGGCCGTGCGGGCCTCATCGTAGAGACGGTTGATCTCACTGCGCTGGGCCATCCGGTCGGTGTCCACGCCGCCCACGCGGAAGCACAAAGTCATGGGCTGGGCCAGACCGTCTTCGGGGCGGCCGTGCTCGTAGGGAGCGCCGGCCCGCACGGCCAGGTCCCCGTCACCGGTGCCGTCGACGAAGAACCTGGCCGACAGCGTCAGCCGACCCGACTTGGTCTCCACCTCGAGCGCTCTTACCGCTCCGTCCTCGACCTGGGCGTCGGCCAGCCAGGCGTGTAGCAGGATGTCGCAGCCCGCCCCACTCACCAGGTCGTCCAGGACGACCTTGAGCACCTCTTCGTCGAAGGTGCGACCGTTCTCGTGCAGGCCGCCCCGACGGTCGAGTTCGGCCACGAGTTCGCCCTGGATGCCTTCGATGATGGGCCGACCCTTGATGTGGTAGGGCATAAAGGGGTTCACCAGCCCGGCCGTTGCCATTCCGCCCAGGAAGCCGTAGCGCTCCATCAGAAGCACCTCGGCGCCCAGCCGACCGGCTGCGATGGCCGCAGCGCAACCACCCGGCCCGCCTCCAACGACGATGCAGTCGTAACTGTCTCTACCCATCGCACAATCCTCTCAGCCGCTTTTTCGTTGACCGGACTTCGCTCTCTCCTCTACGATTGCAGCGTAAGTTATACGGTGTCCACCAGCAATTCAAGGGGCCTCGTCGGGGCCACGCCCGCGGCGACGCGGTGAGACCTGGCTGGGTTAGAGAAAGAAATGGCGGTCAGTGTCATCCAGGCTCCGTTGCTGGAGCGGCAGGAGCTCTCGCCGCTCTGTTTTCTTTTGCGCCTGGGGTCTCCTGAGATAGCCCAACGTGCCCGGCCGGGCCAGTTCGTGATGCTCCGTTGGGCCGAGCACTGGCCGGCGCTGCTCTCCCGACCTTTCAGCATCGCCGACGTGAGTGGTCCCGACGATGCAGCCGACGCCTTCGCTGTGCTCATTCAGGTTCGCCGACGGGGCACCCGGGCTCTGGCCGAGCTCCCCGTGGGAGAACTGCTGCAGGTTACCGGGCCGTTGGGCT
>CAZIBA010000035.1:0-9924 GCA_964536795.1 uncultured Planctomycetota bacterium
GCCAGGGCGCAGGCCAGGCGGTCGAGGTTCTCGGCGACGACGTCAGCGTTGAGGAGCTCCTCCTGCTGCCTCCAGGTGCACTGCTCGAGCACGTCTTTGGTCATCTTGGGGTCGTGGAGGCCCACCACGCGCAGGGGGCTGATATTGGGGTGTGTCGGCTCCCCGGGGGCGTAGGCTTCGAGTCGCCGAGGCGTGAGGATGATGGGCCCCAAGCCCAACGCCGCCGCCCCTGCCAACGACCCCTTCAGGAACTCCCGACGTGAAACTCGTCCCTGCGTGTGCAGCTTCTTCATACGCCAGTCTCCTCCACCCTCAAGACCACCTCTCCTGCTCCAGCGACGACAGAAATCGAATGGGCATTGTACCACGTGGCCCGTGCACAGATGCAAACGTTTTTCAAGAAGGGGTCTTGGAACACACTCAGGCCCCGGCCCGACGGACCCGGGCCATCAGCGCCCGCGGACGGGCCCGCTCAGCTCCTCGGCTACACCCGCATCGCTGCCAGGTCACTGACGAACTCACTTCCTCGCGGCGAGGTAGCCCCAGACGTAGGCGTTCTGGGCCATGGGGGTGTGTACGGTGAACTCGCACATCAAGGGGTTCCGGAAGACGTCCCAGAAGGCTTCGATGGACGGCCACTCCAGCACAGGGGGATGAACGTAGTTCGCGACCAGCTTCTGACCCCAGTAGTCCTTCTGTCTGATGACGTCCATCGGGCCGCCCAGGGTGAGGCCGGGTGGGGAAGGCTGGTCGGTGATGCGGGAATCGTTGTGCAGGGCATGCTGGGGGCTCTCGTGCCCCAGACCGGTGGTGTAGCAGAGGTTGACGGGGTTGGCCCCGGCGCCGGTCTGACAGGCCAGGACGGCTGCGCGGAGGTACTTGACCTGACCGGTGAGCGCGTGGGCGCGGACGAGGGTGACGGCATCGGGAGCGGTCACAGACCCCCACATGAAGGGCTTCCACTCGTAGGTGGCCCAGCGGAAGCCCGTCTCCCCACACCGCCGAGCGCGGGCGTCGGCCTCCCGGAGCAGCGCGGCCAGGCAGTTCTTCTTCACTGCCTGGTTCATCCCCGGACGGTCGGTGCGCAGGTACACCCAGGCCGCATCGCGCTGCTCGTGGTGCTGCCAGAGGTAGAGCTCAGCCTTGGCGTCGGTGAAGGCGGTGGTAGCGAGGAAGAGTTCGTGCCAGCGGGCCTCACCGGTGAGACGGAAGAGCTCGGCTGCGGCCAGGTTGCGGTCGTCGTTGACAGCGTGCGGGTACTCTGCCTCCCTGTCGAAATGTTCTTCCGCCCAGAGCATGGCGGCGAGGGCGCTCTCCCGATACACCTGAGCTCGGTCCGGTGCGCGCGCCTCGAGCCAGTGGGCAGCCCGGGCGGCCACGCCGGCGTAGAGGTGGCTGGACCACACGCCCGGGGCGTAGGCCAGGATGGTGAGCGACTCCTGCCAACTGGCCTCGCCGTGTCGGGGGTGGTGCTCCGACTCGATGCCGCCGCGGATGCCCCCGTCCTCCGTCTGCATCCGCCGATAGCAGTCGAGGTTGAAGAGGGCCTCGCTGACCACGTCGGGCAGCCCATCGCCGGACTCAGGGATGTTGA
The DNA here is from genome assembly GCA_964536795.1 of uncultured Planctomycetota bacterium. GTDB lineage: Bacteria > Planctomycetota > DG-23 > CBDVDV01 > CBDVDV01 > CAZIBA01. The sequence goes on from CAZIBA010000035.1 coordinate 1,595, forward strand.
GGCCGAGGCCTGCGAAGTAGTCGGGGAAGAGGTCGGCCAGCTCCAACAGCAGCCGGGAGACGGCCAGGTGCTGGATTCGCCGGTCCCAGTCGCCCGCGTCCATGTAGCCGCCCCAGGCGTCCGGTACGACCTCGTCGGTCTTCCCCGCCACCAGGTTGCCGAAGTTGCTGTCCTCTCTGTTGAGCCCGTTCCCGGTGTCCATCAGGGGAGCCTTGGAGGCGTACACCATCACCCCGTCGTCGGGATGGAAGCTGCGCGGCCGCTCGAAGGACGTGTAGGGGGGGCCGAGTGCGATGCCACTTCGCTGATGATAGAAGCCTCGGGCCGACACGGTGAAGGCCTTCCGCCAGGCGTCCTGGGCTATCTCGAAGGGGTAGGAGCAGCCCACGCCCTCGACGCAGACGCGATACGTGGCGGGTGTGCTGAGCGGGGAAAAGTCCATCTCGTAGACGTCGGCGCCGTTGTAGTTGTTCTTGTAGGCGTCTTCGGTCGCGTCTTCAGCAGCTTTGGACAACGTCACTTCGCCCGAGAACACCGACCGGCCCGTGTCGTTCTCCAGTACATCGAAGCTCAGGTCCTCGGCGTAGGTCAGGCCGCCGCCGCTTCCCAGCCAGCAGGAGAGAAAGGCCACCTTGGCCGGGTCGTCGGGGCGGAAGCCCAGGTGGCTGACGTGCACGGCCTCGCTGCGCAGTCGGCTGGGGTCGTAGAGGAAGTGCACGTCGGGCAGCCGACCCCCCTCGAACTCGATGAGGTATCGGCTCCCTTGCCTGAGGGGTCTGGGCAGCTTCAGGTAGAGGACGTGTTTGATGGGGGCCTGGAAGTGCCAGGTCCCCACGCGCGCCAAGTCCGTGGGCTTGCTCTTCCGATGGACAGCCAGGGGGACGAGGCCGTCGGCGTAGGCGCTGTCATCTGCTGAGCTGAGACGGTAGCTTGCCGGCTGGTCGGCCCAGGCCACCTCCAGCTCCTCGCCGACGAGACGGTCGGGGGTGTGAAGGACCGTGCGGTCATGGCCCACCAGCGAGCCGATGTGCTTGCCGTCACGTTTCACCCAGCGGTGGTGAGTTGAGGTGTCTACCTCGTCGCCTTCCCGGCGCCGGTAAGGTACCTGACGGCCGTACTCGACCTCGCCCGCCTGCACGGTGATGCCGACCACCGTGGGAGAGACCGTGCCCACGTGCACCACCTCGGGCATCCCTGCGGTCCCCACGGGAGCAGCAGCCAGCAGTGCTGATAGAGCCACACAAACGCCGACGCTCATCAGTCCAGTCCTTTCGTTGTGAGCGGAGTGTTCCTGTTCCAGTACGGTTCGGGCCCCCCTGGTAACCTCATTGGGGGGCATCTCCCCAGTCGGGCACCTCCAGTGTCTCACCGTCCTTCAGCGCCGACTTGTGGGCCATCACCCCCGGGGCCATGTAGCGGACGGCCTCGTAGGCGTTGATGGCCGGTTGTCTCTCCTGAGCCACGGCCTCGACGAACTCGTGCACCAGGTAGGCGTGCGAGCCGCCGTGACCGCCATAGGCATTGGAGGTCTTGCTGCACTGGCGGAAGGCCTGGTAGACCTCCTCGGGGAGGGGGTCGCGCATCTCGTCGATGGTGAGGGGCACCGCGTCGGTCTTGGTAATCCATTTGCTCTCCCCCCACCGGCCCTCGCCGCCGTAGAAAGCACCTTCGGTGCCCAGGACGTTGAACATCTCCCTCCCCATCACCCCGATGAGGCGGTACTCACAGATGCGCACAGTGGCGCCGTTGGTCATCTGGAAGAGGGCCGTCTCGTTGGCGAAGCGCTCACCCGTGAAGAACGGGTCATCTTCCGGCCCTCTGAAGCCCCAGGCCGAGACCTTGGTCATATGGGCCTTCATCACCGAGACCGGTCCGCTGATGGAGTGGGTGGGATAGTGCATGGGTCCGCCCGCGACCCCCCGCTGGCGGTACTTCCTGGCCAGCTCCAGCCACTCCCTGCCCGAGGTGCTGCTGGTGCGAGACTTCTGCACGTCGCGGAGGTTGCAGGAGGGCAGGTCCACGTCGTGGAAGTACTCGCCCTCGGCGAAGACGAAGTCACCGAAGTCGCCCTCGGCCGCCCTCCGTCGGCAGTACATGGTCTGCGGGCGGTAGTAGGTGGTCTCCCCCAACATGTAGTAGCGGCCGGTTCGCCGGGAGGTCTGGACTATCTTGTCGCACCAGTCGAGGATTTCGTCCCCGTCGGGAAGAGAGACGATAGGTACGGCACTGTAGACGTGCTTTCCGGCCTCCATCGCCCGGACAGCCTGCTCGGCGTGAAGCCAGGGCTGGGTGATGATGGCCAGGGCGTCCAGGTCGGCGGTCAGGATTTCGTCGAGCGAGGCGTAAGCGTCGGAGGGACGGAACTTGTCCTGGAACGATTCCTTCTTGGCAAAGGCCTCGATGCGTTCGGGCTCGCGGTCGCACAACGCCACCCGGTCCACCAGGGGGTGGCTCTTGAACATGTCGGCGAAGGCCCTGCCGAAAGCACCCAGTCCCACCAGACCCACACTGATGCCCATCGTCGTTCCTCTCCTCTCGTGTCAAGCTGACGTTCGTCCGGGTCCGCCAAAGGGCGGACACCGAGCGGACGAGCTCCGCCGCCGGCCCGGGGTGCCCGTCGCTAAGGGCTCCGCTGGCCGAGGAGCGTGTGGAAGAGCACCTTGGCGATTTCCTCCTGGCCGTTCCCGTTGGGATGGGCCTCGTCGGTCATCAGGGGCGCGTAGGCCTCTTTGCCCATTTCCTTGAAGTGGCCGTTGGCGTCGGCGACCGTCACGTTGGGGTGTTGGTCTGCGACTTCGCGCACGGCCTGGGCGTAGACGTCGAGCCGCTCCCAGGCCTTCTCACGACCGGGTACGGTGGCGATGAAGATGCAGGCGGGCGGCGTCTTCATCTGCCCGGCCACCTCCTCGACGTACCTGATGAGGTTGGCCGTGTAGCTCCGGGCGGAGGCCCGGGGGTCTTCCTGGGAGGGCATCTCGTTGAACCCGAACATCACGGTGACGAGGTCGGCCTCCAGCCCGGTGACGTCGCGCTTGAGCCACTGACGACCCTTGGCCGTGGTCGAGCCGCCGATGGCACGGTTGAGCACCGTCACCTGGTCGTTCCCGTAGTGCTCGGAGAGCATCCGGCCCAGCCTGGCGGGGTAGGCTCCGGTGTTCCCCCCGGCGTTGGTCCCCCAGGTGAGGGAGTCGCCCAGGGCCAGGACGGTCACCGGTTTGCCCCCCTCCAGCTTGGCCACCACGGCCGACAGCGGAGGCAACCTGTCCAGGGGGAGGCGCGGTCGGCTGGCCCTGACCCCATTCACCAGCATCAACTCATCGACCAAAGTGGCACCGCCACTCTCGGCTTGCCCCTCGGGCCGTCCGTGTAGGAGCTCCGCTCGGGCAGGCAGTGCGTACAGTCGAGACAAGCGAAGCTTGAAGGTCACCCCCGGGACCTGGTGGCTGGTGTTGAAGTTCCAACTGTTCCCCCAGCCGATGAGGTTGACGTCGCCGGGCCTGAAGCCGTCCCTGGTGCCCAGTTCCGGGACCCCGTGGTGACCTGGAACAAGGTCCTGCCAGGCCAGGGTGACCTGGTGCCAGTCCGTGTCCCGGAGGGGGAAGGTCCCGACGTACCCCTTCTCATAACTCCCGGCCTGCAGGCGCACACACCCCCAGTTCTCCGAGCCGTCCCCCTTCAGCCAGAAGGAGAGGCCGTCGAAGTCGTTCCAGACGGGGTCGGGCGCAAACGTCTTCAGGGCGAGGACGAAGATGCCTTCGGTGATGGCGATGCGGATGCCCGCTTCCCCCTCGTGCGCCGAGGGCTCTGCTGAGAGGACGATCCTCTCGTCGTCCTTCTTGGTGCGCCACTGCGACACGTCGTCCATCGAGTCAAGCAGCATTCCCTCCTGTGCAGCAACGCTACGGGCCAGAAGACATATCCCGATGATTGTCAAGAACTTACGCACGGACGACCACCTTTCTCTCCAATGCTGCTCTGCGAGGCCCGCTACGCAGAGCAGGGCTCAGGGCAGGCCGGACGGCCCCCCCGGCCACACGTCAGGAGCCCAGGGCCTCGAGCATCGCCTTGCGGGCGGCCCGGAACGTTCCTGGGTCTTTGGTGTACCTGTCGAAGCCACGAATGACCTTGTGGACTATCGTCTGGGCTGCCTCTCGGTTCTGCTTCTGGAGTTTGATGAGCAGCTCGTAGTCCTCGCAGCCTTCGCGCTGCGCTTCCAGCCGGACGCTGGACCAGGGCCCTCCCGGACCTGGATACACGATGTGCGTGTCGCCGGCGGGGAGGTAGGTGTTGGCACCGTGCTCGACCACGCTCTGCTGGAACGGGTCTTGGGAGGATTTGTAGTGGTTCAGGCCCCAATGGAGGTACCCCTCCAGGCCGTAGAGGGCTGCGGCCCAGCCGAAGAGGGCCGGGCGCAGCAGCTCCATGTCCAAAAGCCGGTTGAGCCACGGCCCGCCCGGAAAGCAGCAGGTGTAGAACCACACGCGGTCACCGGCCGCCTGCTGCTGGGCGAACCACCGGCGGTGCTTCTGGTACTCCTGAGCCTGTGGGCACCAGACGTCCACGGCCCCGACGATGCCCTGTTCCATGGTGGCGTCGAGGATGGGCACCCCGGGCATATACTTGCGGACCATCCCCGCCAGCATCCGGTACTGGCTTCCGATGGCCTCCGTGGGCTCATCGGCGACGTGCTGCATCCATCGGTCACGCCAGCCCTGACGCTCGATCTCGGCCATCAACTGGCGACCCACCTGGGCGACGGCCCGGTGACCCTCGGGGGAGATGGCCCGCCCTTCGACTCCGCTCAGGGCGGCCTGAGCAATTGACCTTGTCGAAGGCCGCTCACCGGAGAGAGAGACGTCCAGTGTGGTGGCCTCCCACTCACCCCCGGTGCGTCCCCCGAAGTGGCCTCCTTCGATGTAGTACATTCCCGCCCGGGTGAAGGTACGTACGAGTCGCCCGAGCCGGTCCCGGTCGAGGGTGAGCCGCTTTCGGTGCTTGCGGAAGATGACTTTCAGGGGACACCAGAAGGTGTTCTGGCGGCCGTGGGCCATCAGCTCGGCGTAGCGACGGATCATCCTCCAGTGCCCGGGGCTCCAGGGCCTGAGCCCGTGGCGCTCGGCCATCGCCTCGAGGCTGAACCAGTTGGTGTAGGGAAAGCTGTCGCGCCCGGTGGGTGGGATGACGGGCCTGTGGACGTTGACCGTGAGGGACAAGGAGCTCAACCCCCTTGTCTGCTGCTTTCTGCCCGACTGGACTTCGACGGTGTACTCGCGCGTGCCCACCCGCGCCGTGGCCGGGATGGGAAGGTGCAGTCGAAGGGCCCGCGTACGGGTCTGGGCTTGCCCGTCCGGCCGTCCGGACAGGAGGTCTTCTCCGGCAAGCACCGCGGACAGTCGAGACGAGCGAAGCTTGGCGGTGGGTGAGGACACCTTGATGGCCGGTCCTACGGATCCGGCCGACCGTATCGGTTCCATCGCATCAAAGACCCTGAAGGGCGCCCGCCGGGCGACGAACCGGTTCCGCTCCCCTTTCGTCTCGACGAAACCCACGGGGCCGGTGTTCCGCTCCACGGGCACGTCCACAAGACGGAACCACCGCGCCTCCCGTACTTCTCGGCCCCGCCGACAGAGCCGAGCGCGCACCGCCCTCCCTTCCTTCAGGTCATTGAGCAGGACGTGTACGCTGGCCGTGCCCCCGCGCGCTACGTCCAGGCTCAGGGAGTGACGGGGCGACCTCCCGACCACAGAGTCTGCGTAGAGAAACTCCAGGCTGTCCCTCAGTTCGACGCGCATACCCAATCCTCCATCGCCATCCCAGCGCGGTCTTCCAGCGGTGACCTGCCCACGAGGATACGACGGATCGCCGCGCGTGCAAGCCCCGACCGCCGAGCATAGTGTACCGTATTGTGTGTAAAAGGGGTTTGGGCTGCTGAAGCGGAGCGAGGGCGTAGCCCGAGCGGAGCTTCAGCAGCGGCCTGTTTGGCCCTCGGTTCGGAGAGCCCGGCGGAGTTCGCTGACGAACGTGAATCGCTCGCACTCAGCGAAGATCACCTGCGCTTTGGTTGTGACGCAGGCGAACTTGCCCAGCAGATTTGACTCGACGAAATCCAGTTTTTCCTCGAGGGTCTGCCCGCGGAGGGCCCCTGTGATGAGGCACTTGGCGACCCCGAAGGCCCTGCCACCTTCGATCAGGTGGGCATCGTGCAGATAGCCGCCCTCTTTGGTTCCGGGGCGAGACCCCCTGCCTGATTCCCGGGCGACGGTGATTACCCGGTCAATGCGGTGGGCCCTGAGGCCTGAAGACGCCAGGAACTTCCGGATGGCCGGTTCGTCCCTGTGGATGCAGCCGTGAAAATGGGCGCCGAGGACGAGCAGGTCGTCGTCGACCTCATGACCCTGAGCCAGCTCTCGAGCGCCGGCCAACAGCCGCTCAACGTGCCTCAGACCGTGCAGCTCGTCTTTCTCGTCGTAGCGGGGGGTGACGAACTCTTTCAGCTTGGCCAGGTCGATGGTCTGCGGGTGGGCAGGCGTGAAGTGGTCAGCTCTCTCGCGGTCGCCGGCGCTCATGAGGTGGCCTCCGGTCTGAGTGTGGGCAGGTAGCGAAGGGGCAGGGCGACACGAGCCGACTTGACGGAACAACAGTTCTGACCCACCCGGAGCTCACCGGCCAGGCCGAGGAACTTCATGGCCGAAAACTCGTCCATAACCCCGGTCCTGGCGATGACGGCAGCCATGGCGCGGGCTGCCACGTCACAGGCTTCATCCAGCGACTCGGCCGTGCCGATGGTCATGAGCTCGTCATCACGATAGAGATAGATGCTCGGTGAGAGCGGGTGGGGTTCGACGTCCACGCGCAGGGTCACCTCGGCCGCCACCTCCAGGCCCTGCCCGCCAATCTCCCCGTCGCCCATCACCGCGTGGACGTCACCCACCACGAAAAGTCCTCCAGGCCGGAAGACCGGCAGGTACACCGTCGCGCCGGGGGCCACGTCGTTGGTGTCCAGGTTGCCGCCGAAGGGCCCGCACTCCATCGTCGTCCAGCTTCCCTCCGCCGGGACGACACCAAGCACGCCGATCATCGGGGCAGTGGGAATGCGGATGGACTCGTCAAAGACCACCTCCCCTTCCTGGATTTCCAACCGCCGATGACCGCCGGTGGGGCCGGCGCTGATGTGGCCGACCGCCTCGGGAGCGATGTCGAGTACCGTGACCTTGAGGGCCTGGCCAGGCAGAGCGCCCGTGACGGCGATGGGGCCGGTGGCCGGGTTGGCAGCCTGGGCCCGTGGTGGGCAGGGACCCACCCTTCGACTTCGCTCAGGGTGTGGTGAGCAATTGACCTTGTCGAACCACACGGCGAAGTCCAGGGCGCTCTGGCACTGCACCGTGAGCGTGCTCCCCGGCGGGACTTCGAGTAGGGGCTGTGCTTCCGCGCACAACTCACACACGAACCTGTCGCTGCTGACGTGGATCGTGTTCATGGTGCTTCTTCTTCGAGAACCCGCTTGAACACGATGTCACCGACAGCAGGCTCCAGCGGCATCGCCACGGACCCGACCTTGCCCCCTTTGTCTGTGTGGAATGACGCCTTGAGGTCCGAGTAGCGCCAGGGCCAGCGAGGCGACCGCATCTGAAACACGTCATAGTGGTAGTGCTTGGTGCGAAACGTCAGTTGATTGTAGTGAAGGTTCAGCCTGCCCTTTTCACGAGACACGGACAGGCGTCCGTAACCGCGGTGTTGGTATTGGCCGGCGTACGCCTTCAGGGGGTGCGAGGGACGGGTCCCGCGCTTTCGTTCGCGGTCGACCTTTCTCTTCTTGGCCTCAGCTTCCGCTCTTCTGGCCTCTCGCTTCTTCCGCGCGTTCCAGCGGACCTGCTTGAGGCCAAGCAATCGGTCGTAGAGATTGTGCGGAACGATCTCCCGCAGCGGGGACTCGCTTGTGTTGGTCAGGAACACGACCCCGATGGACTCACCCGGTAGAAAGCCCACATAGCTGCGGAAGCCACGGACCGTCCCGCCGTGGTCCAGGCACCGGTAGCCGCGGTAAGGCTGGACGCACCAGCCCATGGCGAAGGAGGCGTCGAGCAGTTCCTTGCCGTCCGACTTCCACCCCGGCGCAACCATCTGTGGCGTATGGACTTCCTTGAGGTTCTCCTGCGTAATGACGACGCGCCCGCCCGCTTTGCCGCCGCCCATCTGGAGGAGGAGCCATCGGCACACGTCCACCACGTTGGAGATGATCCCGCCACAGGGAGTACCTGGCCCGAAGCGGGCGGCGTAGTCGGCGGCGTTCTTCGGGAGGTCGAGACAGGGGACGCGCCTCTTCCGCTCTG
>CAZIBA010000036.1:0-9910 GCA_964536795.1 uncultured Planctomycetota bacterium
GGGCCAGACGTCCGACTTGGTCAAGAGCCACTTGGGCTACCACATCATCCGGGTCGAAGAGGTGGTGCCTGCCCGTACCGTGCCCTTCGAGGAGGCCCAGACCGACATCTACAAGATGCTCTACCAGGAACGCTACGGGGAGAGAGAGAAGCGCTACCTCGACAGTCTGCAGGAGGGGGCCCTCATCAACGTCCGCGAGCAGTACCTGAAGACGGCCGTCGAGCAGATCGTCTCTGCTGGCCCGGCCGCGCCCGTACTCACTCCGGTTCGCGGAGAGGAGCGGTGAAGGCAGCGGTTCTGGTGCTCGTCGTGCTCCTCTTCGGTGAGGGGTCCATCCTGGTGCTCATGCCCGGGCTGGTGAAGCGTCTCATTCCCACGGTACCTGAGCGCACGCTTCAGGTGATCGGCTTCATCGAGACCGTCCTGGCCCTGATACTGCTGGTCCTCCTTCTTCGGTGAAGCTGCTTCCCGCGAAGTGGCCCCGAGCAACCGCGTGCCCCAGTTGAAACCAGACCGGACCGTTCGACCGAGCTCACGACGGGCAAGACCGGCCTGGCCACACCTCCTCGACTTGGCATGGGAGGAAGCCTGACCGGCTTTGCCGTGCCTTGTACCGCGCCGGCTCGAGCTCACTTCGCGTACGGATACGAGATGAAGAAGGCCAGCGACAGCGCCGACAGCACCCACATCCCCCCCGGCACCTCCCGCACCCGGCCGCTCATCAGTTTCATGAGCGGGTAGAGCACGAAGCCAGCGGTCATCCCCACCCCGATGTTGTAGGTGAAACTCATCAGGACGATGGTGGCGAAGGCGGGGATGAGTTCGGTCATGTCGTCGAAGTTGATGCGGGTGACGGCCCCCATCATCAGGATGCCCACCATGATGAGAGCTGGCCCGTAGGCGAAGGCCGGGACCATCTTGGCCAGCGGACCGAAGAAGAGGAGCCCAAGGAAGCACAGGGCCGTCACCACGGCCGAAAAGCCGCTCCGTCCTCCCTCCTCGATGCCCGCGGCCGACTCGATGTAGGTGCCCGTCGTCGTGGTTCCGAAGACGGCCCCCACCACCGTGGCCAGCGCGTCACAGAGCATGGGCTTCTCGATCTCGGGCAGGTTCCCCTGCTCATCCAGCAGGCCGGCCTTGGCACTGACGCCGATGAGCGTGCCCATCGTGTCCAGGAAGTCCATCAGGAACACGCACAGGAGTACGGGGAAGAAGTCCACCGTGAAGATGGCGCCAAAATCGAACTTGCAGAAGAGCGGCAGGGGATTGCTGGGCCAGCCCATGACGTCTCCCACCCCCTTGGGCAGGGGGACCAGGCCCTCGGTGAGGCCGAGCGCGGTGGTCGCCATCCCCACCACCGTGGTCACCAGGATGGCCACGAGGATGGCCCCGGGTACCCGCCTGACGATGAGCGCTCCCATCAGAAGCAGACAGAACACCGCCAGGATGACACCCGGGGACTTCATCTGCCCCATGGCCACCGGCGGGGTGCCTGGACCGGCCACCACGATCTGGCAGACCACCAGTCCGATGAAGGTGAGGAACAAACCTATCCCCACCACGAAGGCGAACTTCAGGTTGACGGGCACCGCCTTGGCCAGCCACGAACGCAGACGGAAAACCGTCAGCAGCACGAAGAGCACGCCCCCCACGAGCACGGCCGTCATTCCCGCCCGCCAGGTGAACCCCAGCGTCCCCACCACCACGAAGGCGATGAAAGCGTTCTCCCCCATATATGGGGCGACGGCGAAGGGACGCTTGGCATACAACCCCATCAGCAGCGTCCCCACCGCAGCGGCGATGATGGTGGCCACCATCAGGGCCGGGATGATGCCCGTCGGCTCCGTCGAGCCCGTGGCCCCCTCCACGATGTCCGCGTCGACCACCCCGTACAGGATGGCCGGGTTCACCACCACGATGTAGGCCATGGTGACAAAGGTGGTGAGCCCGGCGATGGTCTCCCTCCGGTAGTTCGTCCCCAACTCCTCAAACCGGAAGTACTTGCTTATCATCTGGGCCCCTCCCGTTGTCTCGTCCTCACCCGTCGCCATGCCCATCGACGAAGCCTATCTATCAAACCGTGCCCCGGCCGGTCTTGTCCGGCCGGGCCACACCCACCATTCCCCGTCACTCCGACAACCACCCAGCCACGTCCTTGGCGAAGTAGGTGAGGATGAGGTCGGCGCCGGCGCGCTTGATGCTGAGGAGGATTTCCAGGGCGATCGCCCGCTCGTCCAGCCAGCCTTTGGCCGAAGCTGCCTTCACCATGGCGAACTCGCCGCTCACGTTGTAGGCAGCCACGGGAACGCCGAAACGCTCCTTCACCCGCCAGATGACGTCCAGGTAGGCGAGGGCCGGCTTGACCATCACGACGTCGGCCCCCTCCTCGATGTCCAAGGCCACCTCGCGCAAGGCCTCGCGAGCGTTGGCCGGGTCCATCTGGTAGCTTCGGCGGTCGCCGAACTGGGGGGGCGACTCGGCCGCCTCGCGGAAGGGCCCGTAGAAGGCCGAGGCGTGCTTCGCCGAGTAGGCCATGATGGGCAGGTGGGCGAAGTCGTTCTCGTCGAGCGTTCGGCGGATGGCCCCCACCCGGCCGTCCATCATGTCGCTGGGGGCCACCACGTCGGCCCCGGCCTGGGCGTGGGAGAGGGCCATTTGAGCCAGCACCTCGAGGGTAGCGTCGTTGTCGATGACGGGCTTGCCGTCCCGCTCGGCGACGATCCCGCAGTGGCCGTGGTCGGTGTACTCGCACAGGCAGACGTCCGTGATGACCACCAAGTCGGAGCAAGCATCCTTGACGGCCCGGACCGCCTGCTGGACGATGCCTTGGCTTGAGCACCCCGAGCTGGCGACGGGGTCCTTGGTCTCGGGGATGCCGAAAAGGATGATGGCGGGGATGCCCAGCTTCTCGACCTCGCGGGTCTCCTTGACGAGTTCGTCGATGCTGAGTTGGAAGTTGCCGGGCATGCTCCTGATGGCTCGCCTGACGGCCCGGCCCGGACGGACGAACAGGGGCAGGATGAGGTCGTCGACGGAGAGCGTGGTCTCGCGGACCATTCGCCGAAGCGTCTCGTTGGCCCGCAGTCGCCGCAGACGGTGTGTAGGGAATGGCATATCACGTGCTCCTTCAGTGCCGTCGAGCTTTCAGCTCTGAGATCTTGCTGCGAAGCTCATGGCGGAGCTGGGGGTCGTCAAAGCTCAGGCCGTCAACGTAGTCCAGCTCCTTGAGTGCGGCGCGGAGCTTCCCCTGCTTTTCGTAGAGCAGGGCCAGTTGGATGCGAGGCAGCGCGAGACCCGGCCTCATCGCCAGAGCTTTGCGGTAGTGGGTGATGGCCTCTTCAAGCCAGCCCAACTTCCGCCAACAGTCGCCCGCAGCGGCCCAGGAGCGCGCCAGCTCGGGGCCGATGACGATGTCGGCCTTGAACTCGTCCAGTGCCTCTTCGTAAGACCCCTGCTGGTAGAGGAGCGCCCCGCGCATGTGATGGCCGATGCCCGAGGGGCCGAAGCGGCGCTCGGCATCGTCAAGCTGCCGGAAGGCCTTCTGGCGGACGGCTGCGTCTCCTGGCGGATGGTTGAGCAGCCAGGCCGGGTTGGTGAGGCTGAGGTCGTGGGCAGCAAGGAACTCGTCGCTCACCCCCTGACGCCGGACCAGCACCATGGCCACGTCGTCCCAGTACACGGTCACCCATTCACCCGTTCCCACCAGCGGGTCGGGCTCCTTCAGGTCCCAGTCGCGGATGACACAGTTCACCTCGCGGTCTGCAAGCACCTGCCGCCAACCCGGCTTGAGCTTGTAGACCGTGTCCCACTCCGCGAAGATGCCCTCGCCGAAGACCACGCATTCGCCGTCGATGAAGACCTGCCACTCGGGCCACGTGCTCCACTCCAGGTAGCCACCCCAGTCGTAGCGGTTGTAGAGGTGACGGGGGAGTTCCCCGCCGTGCTCCCTGAGGTAGCGCGCGGCCCCCTCCGGAAAGAAGTGCTCCCGAATTCCCGGGCGCGGCAGGTTGGGACAAGCTCCGAGGGCAGCGTGCAGTCCGATCGCCACCAGTGCGACGGCGGCAAGAACGGGGGCAAGGGATTTGAGCCCCTTGTCTCCGACCGTCCGCCGCCGGGCAGATGGGCCCAGGGCCACGGCCAGTACCGGAGCCGAGAGCAGGGCGAAGGGCGCAATGTGTCTTCGTGCGCTGAGGGCCATCACGCCGAAGACCACCCAGACGAGGGCATCGGCAGGTCTCAGCCTGCGTCGCTGCCAGAGAAGGAGAACACTTCCCAGCCCCAGGTAGCCGTAGAGGAGCCAGAAGCGAGTTGACCAGTCGGGTCGCATCCACTCCTGGATGTACTCCATGTACACGCGCATGGTGATGAGGGTGAAGGGGTACGTCCACAGACGCCAACCGTACGGGTTCATCAACGTGGCCCCCACGCAGGCCAGTAGTAGGAACCCGAGCGAGCGGGCCTCAGCCCGGCGGTCCGGCCGGGCGGTCGGCCCCGAGCGCCGCCACCTCCACAGGGCCTCGACCCAGTAGATGCCGAGCAGGATGAGTCCGGCCAGGAAGCCCGCGTGCAGGTTGGCCCACAGGACCATCGACCCGACCAGCAGATAGGGCCTCCAACGCCGGCCCGTCCATCCGCCGAGGAGCAGCGCCCAGAAAGCCAGCAGGACCAGCGTCATCAGGTGTGGTCGGACGGTGAGTCCGGGTCGCAGTAGGAGCATGGTCACCAGGGTCAGGGCGACGGCCGTCGGCAGCTCAGCCCCCCGCCGGAGCGCCAGCCACAGGCTCAACCCCACGGCCACCGCCCCCAGGAGGGCCTTGAGCAACACCAGGCCGTCGATACCGATGCGCTGGTGAAGGAGATAGAGGGCGGTCTGGGAGAGCCATTCCTGGTCGATCCACTGACGCGCCGAGGCCGTGAAGTTGAAGGGGTGCCCGTAGGGCAGCTCGCCGTGCTCGACGATGTAGCGACCGCTCGCCAGATGCATCCAGACGTCGTAGTTTTGCAGCGGAAAGAGCCCCAGGAAGGCCGCCAGGAGCAGCACGGACACGATCAGAAGCGCCTGGCTTGCCCGGGTCATCCTCGCTCCTCGCAGCCCGCTCGGTCCCTCTTATCCAACGGCCTCTTGCGGACCTCCACACTGGGGATTGTATGAACGCAGCGAGGGGTCGGCAACGGCAAAGGCCGCTAACTCAGCAGCGCAACCAGGGCCACTTGCACCAGACCCACCACGAACCCAATGACACCCCCCACTAACTCGATGTAGCGGAACTCCTTCCGGGCCACGCGAAAGACCAGCGCTTCGAGCTGGTCCAGGTCGAGCTGACGCACCTTCTCCACCACGATGGCCTGGATATCCAGGTGTTGGGTCAGGGCGTCACGGAGCACGCCCGCAGCCGTGGGGAAGGCCTTGATGACCTCGCCGATGATGGCCCGGCGGACAGGGGCCAGAACGTCCTCGGTAAGGAACTGACTGGCCAGGGGCCGACCTGTCAGCTTCTCGCGGAGGAGCGTTGAGAGATGCTCGTCCAGGACCGCCGTCAGTCGCTCGCGGAAGGCGTCGCTTTCCAGGGCCTTGGCGACGTCGTCGGCGCCGAGGAGTTCCTGCTCGACTACAGCGGCGATGCTCTGGGCCAGTTCTTCCCGTCGTCGGGGGATGAGGCCCTGGGTGGAGATGCCCAGCAGGCGCAGGGGCTGGCGGGGTCGGAAGAGCATCTTGACGGCCAGGTAGTTGGTGAACCAGCCGATGGCCGCCCCCACTACGGGTAGAAGAAGCAGACTCCAGGGCATCGTTGCTCTCTTGCAGCCAGAGCCGGCCGGGCAATCGAAACGGTCAGCTCTCCTCCACGGGTGTGCTGATTCGCCCCAGGTCCTCGAAGAAGTCCGGGTAGGTCTTGGTCACACAGGCCGGATTCTTGATGCGAACCCCGGGCACCCGCAGTCCCACCAAGGCCAGGCTCATGGCCATACGGTGGTCGTCGTAGGTCTCTACCTCGGCCCCGTGGAGCTCTCCGGGCTCGATGGTAAGGCCGTCCTCCCGCTCCTCGACGGTCGCCCCCAGCCGACGGAGCTCCGCCGTCAGCGCCTGGATGCGATCCGTCTCCTTCACCCGGATGTGAGCGACGTTGGTCACCGTCGTGGGTCCGTCGGCGAAGCAGGCCACAGCGGCCAACGTGGGCACGACGTCGCTCATGAGGTTCAAATCCCACGTGCCCCCGCGAAGCTCGCCACCTGAGACTTCGACGGACCCGTCTCCCCGTACCACCCGACAGCCCATCTCCCCCAAGACGTCCACCAGATGCACGTCGGCCTGGAGGGAGCTCAGGTCCAGGCCCTCCACCCGGACCCGGCCGCCGGTGACCGCGGCAGCGGCGAAGAAGTAGGAGGCGCTGGAGGCGTCGGGCTCCACGGCATAGTCAGTGCCCCGGTACCACTGGGGGACGTCAACGACGAACTGGCGATGGTCGCTTCGCCCGACGGGAACGCCAAAAGCGTCCATCACGGCCAGGGTCATATCCACGTAGCCTTTGGACACCAACGGCCCGTCCACCTCCACCGTCACCAGACCGCTGGCGTACGGGGCAACCATCAGCAGGGCACTCAGGAACTGGCTGCTCACTGACCCGCTGAGCCTCACCCGTCCCCCGCAAAGGCCCGACCCCTCCACGACTACGGGCGGGCAATTTCCCCCTCCCCTCTCCCCTCTGACTTGGACATCAAGCTCCCTCAGCGCCCGCAGCAAGTCGCCCATGGGACGCTCGCGCATCCGTTCGTTGCCGTCCAACCGGTATCGTCCGCGGCCCAGGCTGACCAGGGCGGTGAGAAAGCGCATGGCCGTCCCCGCGTTGCCAACGTAGAGCTCCGCCTCGGCCGCGGGCACCTCTCCCCCGCTGCCGTGGACGACTACCCGGCTCCCGTCGAAATCGGCCTCTACCTGGAAGCCCAACTGGGACAGGGCCTGTACCATGTAACGGGTATCGTCGGCGTCCAGGACATTCGTGATGACGGAGGTGCCCCGGGCCAAGGCCGCGACCACGAGGGCCCGGTTGGTGTAGCTCTTGGAGCCTGGGGGCGTCACCGTCCCCTGGACGGGACCCGAAGGTTGCACCACCAGAATCGAGGGGGCCGGAGGCCCGACGGAGTCAGACACGACGCACGCTCCCTGGGTCACTGGCAACAACGTCCGTACCGCCGCGGCAAGCACCTTCCAAGGGGGGCGGGCAGTCCTGGCTGACCCACGAAGTACCCGCACCCGAGGGCATTGTACGAGTTGGCCGGGGTTGGGCTGCAAGGGAAAAGCGGCGGGCCGGTTCAGTTCGACGCACCTACAGGCCGGTCTCGCTGGGCGAGCAGGCCCGGAGCCGATGGGAGAGAACCCAGCCGATTCCCGCAAGCAGGGCAGCCGCTACCGCCCCCGGTACGATCCGTCGGGACTGGGTCACTGGGATTCCCCTCCTTGCTGGACGCCAGCGATGAGCATACCCGTGGCCCGTTCCAGGGCGAGCCCGGCCAGCATGTGGGCGTAGACACCCTGGCTGAAGTTCTTGCGGGCCTCGGTGAGTGCCGTGCGCGCGTCCAGAACTTCCACCTGTTTGAGGGTCCCTTCCCGGTAGCGGGCGTCGGCCAACCTCAGACCCTCCCGGGCCCGCTCCAGGTTCAGCAACTGGGAACGGATGAACTCGTCCGCGTCCTCCAGGCTGAGGAAGGCCTGGGTCACCTCCAACAGGACCTGCTCCTCCGAGTCGCGCACCGTGGTGCGGAACTGGTCCAGAATCGCCCGTTCCTGGGTCAGCCTACCTGCCGTCTCTCCCCCTTCGAAGAGGGGCACCTCAAAGGAGACCATGGCCTGGAACTCGTCGTCCCAGCCCATACCGAAACCGCCCACCGCCGGCTTGGTGAGGCTGTAGTCTCCCGTGACGAACGCCCTGGGCAGCAACCCCGCCTTGGTCCCTTCCACCCGGTGTTCCTGGGCCTTGACGGCGAGCTTGGCCGACAACACCTCCGGCCGGTTGAGGAGGGCCTGGCGCATGGCACCGCGCACGGAGGGGCTCAGGGGTTCGTACCTGAGCTGGTCCACGAGTGTGGCCTGGCTCTCCTGGGAGACGCCCAGGACACGCAGAAGCGAGGTCCGGGTCAGGTTGACCGCGTTCTTGTTCTGGATGAGTGAGGCCCTGACGTTGGCCTCTTCCACCCGGGCCCGCAGCACGTCGAAGTTGCTGGCTGTGCCTTGAGCAAGCTGCTTCTCGACGTCGGACAGGAAGGCCTTGGCCCGCTCCAACTGCTCCTCGTCGGCCGCCACCAGTTCCTGGGCCAGCAGGACATCGTAGTAAGAGCGACGGGCCTCGAAAATGACGTCCTGGGTGGCCTGGCGTATCTGTTCCTCGGCGATGTCTTCGCCCACCCGGGCAGCACGGTAGGCGTTGAGAACCGCCCCCCCCAGATAGAGGGGTTGGGTGAAGGTGGCCCCGAAACCCCAGTTGTCGGGTGAGCCCGACGCCTGGGTGGCGCCTCCTAAGGAGATGCTGGGCACCTTCACCCGTCGGTAGTACCGACCGGTGAGGTTGAGGTCGGGCAGAAAGCCCGAGCGGGCCTCCGCCACGGCCCCCCGTGCTCGACGGGTCTCCTGGCGGATGGCCTGAAGCTGGGGGTTGTGCGTCAAGGCGATATGGATGCTCTGGGCGACGGTGAGGTCGCCACGGACGACGACGGCCCCACTCAGGTCGTCGCCCCCGGAGAAGACCACGGTGCCGGCCTGGGCCGGAGGCTCGGCAGACGTGGTCCCGGAGGGTTCCTCTGTAACCAGCTCCAGCACGGGCTTCGTCGCCCCCTCCTCGGCCACCTGTGCCCAGCCCACCGTCGTCGCCCAGGCAAGCGCCGCCAGGGCGAGGAGCCAGCGCCCGCTGCCTACCGTCCTCGAGCGAAGCATCTTGGGCTGTTCTCCCATCACCGTGTCCTCCGCACAGGCAGGTCTCCCGCCAACTCGTTGATCTGCTCGTAGGTGCTCACGAACTGCTCCCCGGACTCCAGCGGCAACCTCTCCAGCAGGCCAATTATCACCTCGGCCACGTTCCGTCGGACCCCCTCCACGGTCAGGCGCCCCTTGGCCCTTGCCTTCACCACCACCACCCGTCGGTCGCTGTCGTCCCGTCGGCGTTCCACCAGCTTCATCTCGACCAGTCTGTCCACCAGGTTGGTCGCCGCTGCGGTGCTCACACTCAAAGCGGCCGTGAGCTGGCCCATGGTGAGCGGTCCGTGCAGCACCAGCTCGCTCAGGGCGTTGTACTGGGGGACGTTGAGATGCCCCCGGGACAGGGCGTTGTTCATCAGCGAGGTCAGCTTGATGCGCACCCGGGGCATGACCTCGAGCAGCCGATGGGCCAACCGTTCCACCTCGCTCCGAGCCGGGGCCGCCCACCCCTTCTTGCCACCTCGGGAAGTCATGGTCACCGCGTCCTCTCCGTCTTGACATAGCCAACCGATCCAATATTTCAATAACTGAAATATACACGGTCAGAAACATCCCGTCAAGCCGTTTCTTATGCGAAATGCGGCCGGTTCCGTGCAGGGCTGGGGGGGTACGCCGACGAGGTTTTTGCTTGCAGGGCGAGGGGATACCGCTTACCATAGCGAGGGTTGGCTGGTCCAGGGGGCGTGGGTGTGCTCGCTGCCCGGGACTGGTCCACGCTCTCCCATGCTCCGTCGGGGTGTAGCTCAGTTTGGCTAGAGCGCAGCGTTCGGGACGCTGAGGTCGCTGGTTCAAGTCCAGTCACCCCGACCAGCCTTCGCCTGCAGCGAAGGCTGGTAGAGCAGGTGAGCAATTGAGCAGGAGAGCAGTAGAGGCGCCAAGGACAACATTCAAGAGGTGACAGCGGCGGGGCAGAAAGCCGCTCACCTGCGGTCTCCTGCTCAACTG